>JAVXWR010000705.1:0-3437 GCA_032230725.1 Actinomycetota bacterium | reverse complement strand
GCGGGGCAGGGCCTGCACCTCCTCGACCGCGGTCACGACCAGGCCGGCAGCGACGCGCACCGGGAACGGGAGGGAACTCATGACGTCCAGCCTGCCAGCCGACGGCGGGGCTGTGCGAATCGCCACGGCCGCGAGCCGGTCGCGGGGTCGCACGCGGACGGCCCGGGCCCTCGTCGGCCCGTACGCTCGACGGTATGTCCGTCTCTCCGGGACCCGGCACCACGGCCGTCGAGCGCGACGCCGCCGACGACGCGACCGCGACGCGGCGGGTGCTCCTCGCCAAGCCCCGCGGCTACTGCGCGGGGGTCGACCGGGCCGTCGTGGCCGTCGAGAAGGCCCTGGAGACGTACGGCCCGCCGGTGTACGTGCGCAAGGAGATCGTGCACAACCGCCACGTGGTGACGACGCTCGCGCAACGCGGCGCCGTGTTCGTCGAGCGGACCGACGAGGTGCCCGAGGGCGCCACCGTCGTGTTCTCGGCCCACGGCGTGTCGCCGGCGGTGCACACCGAGGCCCGCGAGCGGGAGCTGCGCACCATCGACGCCACCTGCCCCCTGGTGACGAAGGTCCACCAGGAGGCCAAGCGGTTCGCCCGCGAGGACTACGACATCCTGCTGATCGGCCACGAGGGCCACGAGGAGGTCGAGGGCACCGCCGGCGAGGCGCCCGAGCACATCCAGGTGGTGGACGGCCCGGCCGCCGTCGACGCCGTCGAGGTCCGCGACCCGGACAAGGTCATCTGGCTATCCCAGACGACGCTGTCGGTCGACGAGACGATGCAGACGGTGTCGGCGCTGCGCGAGCGGTTCCCGGCGTTGTCGGACCCGCCGTCGGACGACATCTGCTACGCGACGCAGAACCGCCAGGTCGCGGTCAAGGCGATGGCTCCGCAGTGCGACCTCGTCCTGGTGGTCGGGTCGCGGAACTCGTCGAACTCGGTGCGCCTCGTCGAGGTCGCCCTGCAGGCCGGGGCCCGGGACTCCCATCTGGTCGACCACGCCGGCGAGATCGACGAGCAGTGGCTCGCCGGTGCGACGACGGTCGGGGTCACCAGCGGTGCCTCGGTGCCGGAGATCCTCGTCGGGGACGTGCTGCACTGGCTCGCCGATCGCGGGTACGGCGAGGTCGAGGAGATCACGACCGCCAACGAGAAGCTGACGTTCTCGCTGCCCCGCGAGCTCAAGCGCGACATGCGTCCCGACGCCGTGCGCTGACGCCGGGGCCGATGTCGAGGGGTACTGGGCGCAGGTCCAGGGCGTGTGCGGCCCGCCTGATGTGCTGCTGATCTTGACCGGCTCGACCTGGCGCGTACCGAGGCCCGAGCCGAGCGCGAGGGAGTCAGCGCGGGGGCTCGCCCGGGGGTCGCTCGCGGACCGGGTGCACGCCCGGAGGCTTCGGGCCCGGACCGCGCCCCTCGCGCTGCCGCTCCTCGCGGAGGCGCTCCTCGCGCATCCGGTCCTCCCGGCTGCGGGCATCGCGGGGCCCGGCCCCGGGTGCGGCGGTCGTGGCGGGGCGCGCCGGCCCCTTCTCCGTGGTCCGCTCCGGGGGAGGCGAGCTGCGCTGGGCTGCCGGGCGCCGTTCCGCGCCGCCGTCGGTGCGTGCGGGCTCCCGACGCGGCCGGTCGCGCTCGGGCCGCTCGGGCCGCTCGCGTGCCCGGTCGGCACGCTCCCGCTCCGCCTGGGCGCGGGCGCGCTCCTGGGCCCGACGGCGGTCGCGCTCGGCCTGCTCGCGGTCGGTGGCCGCGGACTCCCTCCGGTCCCGGTCGTCGCGCTTCACGGTCGGGCGGTCCCGGGCGGCAGCGGCGTCGCGACCGCGTGCCGCCCCGCCCGACGGGGCGGCCCGGACAGGTTCGCGTCGGGTCGCGCCCTCGTCGCGGACCCGTTGCCAGCGTTGGACCCGGATGCGGATCACGCCGATGAGGACGCAGACGACGGTCGTGACCGCCATCGCCGGGAACCCGTTGATCAACGGTGCCCCCACCGCCAGGGCGGTGGACACCAGGCCCCCGGACGCCGGCAGCGACCCGGTGGCCGCGACCGCGACCGGCACCGACACCGCCAGCAGCAGGGGCGGCTGCACCATCGGCACGAACAGGTCGCGTCGCCGGACGAGCAGGGTGGCGAGCACGCAGCCGCCCGGGTAGGCGGCGAGGAAGATCCCGCCGAGGCTGCCCGCGCGCAGCACGTCCGCCGCGACCCCACCCGCCGTGAGGACGAGCGCGAGCACCAGGACCGCCCACCACCGCATCCCCTGCAGGCCGGGGAAGGCGGACGCCTCCCCGACCTCGGAGGCGGACGACAGCTCGCCGTCCCGGGTGGTGGTCACCCGATCAACGGTAGCGGGCGGTCGTCGCCGGTCCGGGCCCCCTCGTCACGGATCGGCACACCCGGGTGGTCGTTCGTGCCGCACCGATCGGCAGCATCCGCTCAGCCCGTGAGGCGGTGCACCCCCGGAGTGCCCGCCACGCGGTCCTCGGGCGGGCCCGTCCCGCCCGCACCGTCCGCCGCGTGCTCCATCCGCGGCTCCTCCTCCGCGGCCTCCTCGTCGGTGACCCCGGGCTCGCCCTCACCGGTCAGCTCCGGCGCGCCCGGCACCCGGGTCCGCCGGTCGACCTGCTCCACCTCCTCCAGCGTCCCGCGCGTGACCGACAGCTCGGAGAAACGCCGCGCCGTCACCAGCACCCGCGACTCGAGCGAGCCGACGGTGTCGTTGTAGGCCCGCACCCCCGCGTCCAGCGAGCGTCCGAGCTTGCCGAGGTGCCCGCCGAGTGTCGCGAGCCGCGCGTGCAGCTCCCGGCCGAGGGTGTGGATCTCCGCGGCGTCGCGCGCGAGCGACTCCTGGCGCCACGCGTGCCCGACCGTGCGCAGGAGCGCGATGAGGGTGGTCGGCGTGGCGACCACGACGTCCGCGGAGAACGCGTGCTCCAGGAGCCCCGGGTCCGCCTCCAGCGCCGCGGAGAGGAACACCTCGCCAGGGACGAACATGACGACGAACTCCGGCGTGGGGTCGAAGGAGCGCCAGTAGGCCTTCGCCGAGAGCGCGTCGACGTGGGTGCGGAGCTGCCGGGCGTGGGCGAGGGTGCGTTCGCGGCGACCGGCCTCGTCCGCGGCCTCGAGCGACTCCAGGTAGGCCTCGCACGGCACCTTGGCGTCGACCACCACGCGCTTGCCGCCCGCGAGGTGCACGACGAGGTCCGGACGCTGCGCGGTGCCCTCGGCGCCCGCGACCGACTGCCGGGTGAAGTCGCAGTGCTCGACCATCCCGGCGAGGTGCACGACCCGCTCGAGCTGCATCTCCCCCCACCGGCCGCGCACGTGCGGCGTGCGCAGCGCCGTCGTCAGCGCCCGGGTCTCGCCCGCGACCCCGCGCGCGGACTCGGCGACCGCCCCGACCTGGTCCCGCAGCCCCGCGAAGGCCGCCACGCGGGCCGACTCGGC
>JAVXWR010000696.1:0-6668 GCA_032230725.1 Actinomycetota bacterium | reverse complement strand
CCATCGCTCGTTGTCGCGCCGGTGGTCACCGACGACGGGCCCCTCGGCGCCGTATAGGTCCCCTCGTCGCGGGGGTGGGGGCGCGCGGTGGCGGGTCGTCTCGTCGGCGGGGGGTGCGGGAACTGTTCGCTGTGCGTCCGCGGACGACTCCGATGAATTCTTCCATCAGCTCGGTGTTGTCCGCGTCCGGCCAGGTGAGGACGACGCTGGACTGCGGCGCGTCGGTCACCGGTCGGTGGGCGAGGTCCCGGCGGTGGTGCAGGCGCGCCAGCGACTGGGGGAGGATCAGCAGGCCGATACCTGCGGCGACGAGCTCGATCGCCTCGGCCGTCGTCGTGGCCTGGAACGCCGGGGCGTGGCCCGGGAGGTCGCCGGGCCAGGGGAGGGTGTCGTCCTGTGGACGGAGGACGATCTCGTCGGCCAGATCGTCGAGCCCCGCCTCGTCGACCGCTGTGAGCGCGTGCTCTTTCGGCGCCACGGCCACGGTGGTCTCGGTGTAGAGCGGGATCGCGTGCAGCCCGGCCCGGTCGATCGGCAGCCGGACCACGCCGGCGTCCACCGCGTCGTCCCGAATCCGGTCCACCACCTCGTCCGTGGTCGCGCCGACGAGCTCGAGGGGGACGTCGGGACGACGCTCGGCCCAGATCCGCGCCCACTTGCCCGGCGTGACACCTGGTACGTAGCCGAGCCGGAAGGACGCGGTCTCGCCCGGCTCGGTCACGGGCTCAGGCTAGCGGCCGATCGGGCCCGATAATCTGGTGCGATGACGCGGCAGAGGGCGACGCAGACGATGAAGCCCGCGACGGCGGCGAAGAAGCTGGGCGTCCACCTCGACGCGACGCCCGCCGAGTTCCGCGACGGCGTGGTCTCTCGCGATGAGCTCAACGCCCTCCAGGCCGACCCGCCCGTGTGGCTGCGCGAGCTGCGGCGCGACGGCCCGCACCCGCGCCCCGTCGTCGCGGACCGGCTCGGTGTGTCGATCTCCGGTCTGGCCCGGGCCGAGATCACCGAGCCGCTGACCACCGCCCAGATCACGGCGTTGAAGGAGGAACAGCCGGAGTGGCTGCGCCGCGAGCGCAGCCTCCGCGCCGAGGTGCAGCGCGAGGAGGCCCGACTGCGCACCGAGCGGTCGGGCGACGGGGGCACCCGGTAGGCGACCGTTCAGGATGTGTCGAGCTCCGGAGGCGCAGTCGGGGGTGTCGACGGCTTCGGATCGTCCGGCGGGCGAGTTGATTGGTCTCCATCCGCGCTCGACCTACAGCTGGATTGGAACTGGCTATGGCGCTGTCCCCGTGCCGCCCGGCGCCTCCGGCGAGCGCGCGACGGCTCAACCGTCCCTGCCGACACGGCCCTGCGTCGAGCCGTCCCGGGTGATCCGCGATCCTGAGGCCGCGAGGTCGACCCCACCGGGACGTGTGCAGACGCGGCGGGGGGCTGATTGCCGCCAGCTGCCGAGGAGAGGACGGAATGACGAGGACTCGCTGCGCGACCGCGGCGGCTGCGATCGCGGCGGTGCTGCTGCTCTCGTCCGCGTGCGGAAGCACGAAGGCGCCCGTCGTCGGCCCACTCAACGTGGCGCTCGTGGCCCCCACCAGTGCTCCGCCGGCCCGGCCGGTGGCGCCCGTGGCCACCAGCCCCGTAGTCAAGGCGACGCCGAGTGAGCCCGTCAGCCTCCGCGATCCGGCGAAGAAGGAGCTTGCGATGCAGCTGGTGTCCAGCGCCGAGAACTCGACGCTGAACTGGCGGGGGCAGTATGGCTACCTCGAGGACATCGGGGACGGGCGCGGTTACACCGGCGGCTTGATCGGCTTCACGTCGGGGACCGGCGATATGCTGATGCTGGTCCGGAACCTCACCGCCACCGCCCCCCGGAACCCGCTCGCCCCCTTCCTCCCGGCCCTGCGGGCGGTGAACGGAAGCGACTCGCATGACGGTCTGGGGGAGGCGTTCGAGGGCGCTTGGCGACAGACCGCGACCGATCCCCGGTTCGCGGCGAAGTTCGTCGCTGCGCAGGACCGCCTCCGGGACACGGTCTACTTCGAGCCCGCAGTCGCGGCGGCGACGGCCGACGGCTTACCGCTCCTCGGCCAGTTCGCCTACTACGACGCCGCCGTGATGCATGGTCCGGGCACCGATCCCGAGAGCTTCGGGGGCATCCGCGCGGCGGCGATGAAGCAGGCCAGAACCCCTGCCCAAGGCGGCAGCCTCGCTCGTTACCTGGACGCCTTCTGGCGGGCGAGGATCGCGGTGATGCGCTCCGAACCCGCTCACCAGGACGTCTCTCGCGTCACCGACCTCGAGCAGAAGTTCGCGAGGGACGGTAACTACTCGTTGCAGACACCGCTGACGTGGTCGGTCTACGGGGACACCTACTCGATCCGCTGAGCGGACCCTGCGCGCGGCGAATCCCGAAGGCGGCTTTGTGGAGCCCCGGGTCATCGGCCTGGTGCTTCGTCGTCCCTGCAGCTGCTCAACCCGGGAGACCTCGTAGGCCCACATGTGGCTCGGTCCAGACGGGCCGGGACGACGTGATCAAGGAACTATCTCTCGGGGCGAGCGTCGTGGCCGGGCCGGGTGGGGTCGGCCGGTGACGCTGACGAATCATGGGGACGCTGCACTCGCGCAGTCACAGGGGGCCCAGGCCCGACAGGATCGCGCCTTCGAGGTGGAAGACGTAGAGCGCGCGGGTGGAGTCCTCGCGCGCCTGCGCTCGATCTTTGCGAGGTGGATCGCCGCCGCGTCGGCGAAGGTCGACGCTGACACCTGCGCGGGACGGTCCACCGTGCTGTCGGTCGGTGATGGCCTCGTGCAGGGCGCTCCTGGCAGCGGTCTTCGACGGACCTTTTTCCACAGGCGACGGATGACACCGTCGTGATCGCGGACGCGGCAGCCTGCGACACAGGAACCTCGTGACTGCTGGGCGACCAGATCGAACCGGGTGCGCCGAGGGGCAGACGAGGCTGGCCACGGACTTCTCCGGTACACCGTCGAGGGGATTCCGGCCGGTGAACGGCCACTCCGTCTCGGGGAGGGAAGTACGACCGGTCAGTGACCTGCAACGAAGGGTGCGCCGTCAGGGACTCGATCCCCGAACCCAGTGGACGAGAGTCACGTCGACGACGGTGATGTGGGTGAGCGTTTGTGCTGGTCAGTGATGGTGCTCGCTTGTCTCGATCATGTGACGTCGGGTCCCGTGTCGGGACGATGACGTCACGTCAGCGGTCTCCTAAGCGGGCCGCGCTCTCGGCAGGTCCGGGCTCCATGTCTGCCTCACCGGCCGAGGTACTCGGCCGTGCGCTTCTCCATGAACGCCGACCGGCCCTCGGCGTAGTCGTGGGTGCTCCCGTGGACCTGCTGGCGCTCGGCCTCGAGGTCGAGCTGGTGGGCGAGGCGGTCCTGGGCCACGGTGACCAGCGTCTTCTTGATGGAGGCGAGGGCGACGGTAGGTCCCGCGGCGAGCCGGTCGGCGAGGGCGAACGCGGCGTCGGCCAGCTCCTCCGGCGGGTGGACGGCGTTGACGAGGCCCCACTCGCGGGCGCGTTCGGCGGGGAGCTTCTCGGCGAGCATCGCGAGCTCGGCGGCACGGGCGAGACCGACGCGTTCGGCCAGGAACGACAACGCCCCGGCGTCGGGCATGACGGCGATGCGGGAGAAGGCGAGCAGAAGGTAGGCGTCGGAGCTCGCGAGCAGCAGGTCGCAGGCCAGGGCGAGCGAGACCCCGAGGCCGGCGACCGCCCCGTGCACGGCGCCGACCACCGGCTTGGGCGCGCGCCGCACCGCCAGCACGATGGGGTTGTAGATGGTGCGCAGGCGGGTCGAGAGATCGGGATCGCCGTCGTCCAGGAGCTCCCGGGCGTTCTTGATGTCGGCGCCGGCGCAGAACGCCCGACCGGCCCCGGTGATCAGGATGCTGCGGACGGACGTGTCCTCGGCCGCCTCCCCGATCGCGTCGAGCAGCTCGCGGCCCATGGCGGGCGTCCAGGAGTTGAGCGCTTCCGGGCGGTGGAGCTCCAGGTGCCGCACGGCGCCTCGGTCGTGACGCCGGATGTCCCGGTCGTCGCTCATCGGCGGACCTCCTCACCAGGTGTGCCGATGCATCATCGGCGCAGGTCGCGGAACGGGACGTCCCCGTCGGTGCGGGGCTCGCGGGGCAGCCCCAGGACGCGCTCGCCGAGGATCGTGCGCTGGATCTGCTCGGTGCCGCCCGCGATCGACAGCGACGGGGCGTACAGCTCCCCGTAGGCCCAGAGCCCGCCGTCGACGTCGTCCGGGTCCCAGGCGACCGCCGCCGGCCCCGCGACCTCGAGCGCGAGCGCGGCGACCTGCCGGGCGGCGCGGGCGGCGGCGAGCTTGCCGATGCTGGCCAGCGACCCCGGATCATTGCCGACGCGGACCTCGGCGGCGATCCGGCGGGCGAAGAGGTCGACCTGCCGCTGGGCGACGTAGGCCTCGCCGATCGCCCGGCGCACGAGCGGGTCGCCGGCGCGGCCGGAGCGCCGCACGAGGTCGACGACCGCGTCGAGCGTCACCGGGGAGCCGATCGGGTTGTCGCTCAGGGCCACGCGCTCGTTGGCCAGCATCAGGGTCGCGGCACTCCAGCCACCCCCGACCTCGCCGACGACGTCGTCCGGGCCGAGCCGGACGTCGTCGAGGAACACCTCGTTGAACTCTGCGTCCCCGGTGGCCTGTCGCAACGGCCGGGTCGTGATCCCGCGGGCGGCCATGTCGACGACGAACATCGTGAGGCCGCGGTGCTTGGGTACGTCGGGGTCGGTCCGGGCGAGCAACAGGCCGCGGTCGCTGTGGTGGGCGAAGGTGGTCCACACCTTCTGGCCGTTCACGACCCAGCAGCTCCGGTCCGCGACCGCGGCGGTGGAGAGCGACGCGAGGTCCGAACCGGCGCCGGGCTCGGAGAACAGCTGGCACCACACCTCGTCGGCGGCGAGCATCGCCGGGAGGTGGCGCCGCCGCTGCTCCTCCGTGCCCAAAGTGAGCAGCACCGGTCCGCACATCCCGAGCCCGATGGCGAAGACGTCGGAGAAGGTCTCGTAGCCGCCCGACTCCTCGTCGAACACCCGCCGGTGGTCGGGGCCGAGGCCCAGCCCGCCGTGTGCGGTCGGCCAGGTGATGCCGGCGAGTCCGGCGGCGTGCAGCGCGCGCTGGTTCTCGCGGGCGGCGGCGACGTAGGCACCGGGCTCGCGGGACCGGTGCGGGACCGTATCCGGTCGGCGCCCCGACGCGGCGAACCACGCGGCGCACCGCCGGCGGAAGCCGGCGAGGTCCTCGACGCTGCTCACCGCGCCTCCCCACCGGGGGCGAGGCCGGCGGCGACGGCCAGCCGGTCCAGGTCGTCGGCGCCGCCGCCGAACAGCACCGCGGAAGCACGCGCGCGCCGGAAATAGAGGTGCGCGTCGTGCTCCCAGGTGTAGCCGATGCCGCCGTGGACCCGGATCGTGTCGCTCGTCAGCCGCGCGAACGCCCGCGAGCAGGCGACACGCGCGCTGCGCGCCGCGGCGTCGAGCGCCGCCGGCTCGGTGCCCGCCGCGTCGAGCAGCTCGAGCGCGTGCCGCTGCACCGTCCGCGCGAGCTCGAGCTCGACGAGCATATCGGCGAGCAGGTGCTTGACGGCCTGGAACGAGCCGATCGCCCGGCCGAACTGGACGCGCTCGCGCGCGTAGGCCGTCGACATCTCCAGCACGCGCTCCGCGCCGCCGACCTGCTCGCAGGCCACCATGACCGCCGCGAGCGCCGTCGTCCGCCCGGCCCAGGTGCCGTCGGCGGGCAGGACGCGCGCGGGAGCGTCCGTCAGCGTGATCCGGGCCTGGTCCCGCGTCAGGTCCATCGTCTCCAGCTCCGAGCGGGCGACCCCCGGACCGCGCAGGTCGACGACGGCGCCGCCCCCCGGCGCGACGAGCACGAGGTGGTCCGCCGCCGTGCCGTCCGCGACGTGCGGGAGCACACCGCGGACGCGCCCGTGCTCGAGCGTCCACCCGGGCCGTCCTGCCGCGCCCACGTGCACGGCGGCGGCCTGCCGGCCGGCCGCGAGGGAGGGGAGGAGGTCGGCGGCGACGTCGGACGGGCCGGCCGCCTCCAGCGTCCACGCCGCGAGGACCGTCGAGAGGAACGGGGACGGGAGGCAGGCCCGACCGATCTCCTCGAGGACCACGGCGAGCTCGACGATCCCGTAGCCGGAGCCGCCGTGCTCCTCGGCGATCGCGAGACCGGGCAGGCCCAGTTCGTCGCTCATCCGGCGCCACAAGGCGGTGTCGTACCCGCCGGCGGCGACGGTGGCCCGGACCGCGGCGCCTTCCGCCGACTTCTCGAGCAGCCGGCGCACGGCGGATCGCAGCTCGTCGTGCTCGTCGGCGTACACCGTCACGAGGGCCTCCGCGCCGTGCCCGCTCAGACGCCGGCCGAGACGGGGAAACGGGCGGTGACCTCGTCGACGACCAGCTTGGCCGTCTCGGCGCACGCGGTGGTGCCGCCGTTCGCGTACTGCTTGACGGCGTCGCCCACGTTCCAGAGGTTGTCGACGGGCGTGGTGTGCGGGATGTCGTACCCGGCCACCGCCCGCTGCGGGGGCCAGTCACCCCGCCACACCGACGTGGACAGGATGCGTGCCCCGCCGAAGCCGGGGATCTGCTCGTGCAGGTCCTCGTGGAGCAGGG
>JAVXWR010000684.1:0-3439 GCA_032230725.1 Actinomycetota bacterium | reverse complement strand
GACGGCGAGATCGTGGAGGGCATCGCCACGGTCGACGAGTCGGCGATCACCGGCGAGTCGGCGCCCGTGGTCCGCGAGTCCGGGGGCGACTTCTCCTCGGTGACCGGCGGGACGACGGTGCTCTCCGACCAGATCGTCGTGCGCATCACGACGAGGCCCGGGGAGTCGTTCGTCGACCGCATGATCGCCCTGGTCGAGGGCGCGCAGCGGCAGAGGACGCCGAACGAGATCGCCCTGACGATCCTGCTCGCGGCGCTGACGATCGTGTTCCTGCTCGCGGTGGTCGCCCTGCAGCCCATGGCGGCGTACTCGGGGCAGGAACAGTCGCTGGTGGTCCTCGTCGCGCTGCTGGTGTGCCTCATCCCCACCACCATCGGCGCGCTGCTCTCGGCCATCGGCATCGCCGGCATGGACCGGTTGGTCCAGCGCAACGTGCTGGCCACCTCGGGCCGCGCGGTGGAGGCCGCCGGCGACGTGTCGACGCTGCTGCTGGACAAGACCGGCACCATCACCTACGGCAACCGGCGGGCGACGCGCCTGCACCCGCTGCGTGGGGTCGACCCGGAGTCGCTGGCCCGCGCGGCCAGGCTCTCCAGCCTCGCCGACACCACGCCCGAGGGGCGTTCGGTCGTCGACCTGTGCCACTCGGAGTTCGGGCTGGCCCCGGACGCGACCGCCGACGAGGCCGTCGCCGAGTTCGTTCCCTTCTCCGCCCAGACGCGCATGTCCGGCATCGACCTGGGCGGCCGCGAGGTCCGCAAGGGTGCCGTCGCGGCCGTGCTGGGCTGGGCCGGTGGGTCCGACGCGGAGGAGGAGCTGCGGGAGATCGCCCAGGGCATCTCGCAGGACGGCGGCACCCCGCTGGCCGTGGCCGACCGCGAGGGCGTGAAGGGGATCATCGAGCTCACCGATGTGGTGAAGCCCGGGATCGCCGAGCGCTTCGCCGAGCTGCGGACGATGGGCATCCGCACGGTGATGATCACCGGCGACAACCCGCGCACGGCCCGGGCGATCGCCGAGGAGTCCGGCGTGGACGACTTCCTCGCCGAGGCCACCCCGGAGGACAAGCTCGAGCTGATCCGGAAGGAGCAGTCCGGCGGGCGCCTGGTCGCGATGACCGGCGACGGCACCAACGACGCGCCCGCCCTCGCCCAGGCCGACGTCGGCGTGGCCATGAACTCCGGGACCGCGGCCGCGAAGGAGGCCGGCAACATGGTCGACCTCGACTCCGACCCCACCAAGCTGATCGGGGTCGTCGAGGTGGGCAAGCAGATGCTCATCACCCGCGGCGCCCTGACCACCTTCTCGGTGGCCAACGACCTCGCCAAGTACTTCGCGATCCTGCCGGCGATGTTCCTGGTCATCTATCCGCAGCTGGGCGCACTGAACATCATGCGGCTCGCCACGCCGCAGAGCGCGATCCTGTCCGCGGTCGTGTTCAACGCCCTCGTCATCGTCGCGCTCATCCCCCTGGCCCTGCGCGGGGTGCGCTTCCGGCCCAGCACCGCCGACTCGCTGCTGCGCCGCAACCTGCTGATCTACGGGCTCGGCGGCGTCGTCGTGCCCTTCGTCGGCATCTTCGGAATCGACCTCCTCGTCCGGCTCATCCCGGGGATCGGGTGACCATGACCACGACCGTGTCCAAGCCCGCGGACCACTCCACCGACCGCCCTGCCGATCGCGGCGACCGCACGACGGCGGCACTGCGCCCGGCGATGATCGGCCGCCAGACCGCGGCCGCGCTGCGCCTGCTGCTCGTGCTCACCGTGCTCTTCGGCGCGATCTACCCGCTCGGCATCTGGGTCGTGTCCCGGCTGCCCGGCCTCTCCGGGCCCGCCGAGGGATCGCTCATCAGGGCTCCCGGGGCGCCGCCGAGCGGCTCGTCCCTGATCGGCATCGACCCGACCCCGGCGAATCCCGCCGCCGACCCGTGGTTCCACACCCGGCCGAGCGCGTCGGCGACCGCCGACAACGGCCTCGGCCCGGCCGACCCGTCCACCTCCGGGGGGTCCAACAAGGCCGCCGACTCCGACGACCTGGTCACGGTGGTCGACGCCCGGCGCACCGCGATCGCGGCCCGCGAGGGCGTCGCCCCCCAGGCGGTCCCGGCCGACGCGGTCACCGCGTCCGGCTCCGGGGTGGACCCGGACATCAGCCAGGCGTACGCCGATCTGCAGGTCCCGCGGGTGGCGCGGGTGACCGGTCTGCCCGTCGAGCGGGTGCGGGCCCTGGTGGACCAGGCGACCGACGGCCGCTCGCTGGGCGTCTTCGGTGAGCCGGGCGTGGACGTCCCCGACCTCGACGCGGCGCTCGAGGCCGCGGTGCCGGGAATGCGCTGATCGGAGCAGGATGGCGGACATGGAGGAGGTCAACGAGCCGCGGCGGGGAGAGCTGCGCATCCACCTCGGCGCGGCGCCCGGCGTCGGGAAGACCTACGCCATGCTGTGCGAGGCGCACCGCCGACTCGAGCGGGGGACCGACGTCGTCGTCGGGCTGGTGGAGACCCACGGCCGCGCCAGGACCGAGGCGCTGCTCGAGGGCCTCGAGGTGGTGCCGCGGCGGCACGTCGAGTACCGGGGCACGGAGCTCACCGAGCTCGACGGCGATGTGATCCTCGCCCGCGCCCCGGAGGTGGTGCTGGTCGACGAGCTCGCGCACACCAACGCCCCCGGCAGCCGGCACGAGAAGCGGTGGCAGGACGTCGAGGACATCCTCGCCGCCGGGGTCGACGTGCTCTCGACCGTCAACATCCAGCACCTGGAGTCCCTCGGCGACGTCGTCGAGCGCATCACCGGCGCCCGCCAGCGCGAGGCGATCCCGGACGCCGTGGTGCGCTCGGCCGACCAGCTCGAGCTCGTCGACATCACCCCCGAGGCCCTGCGCCGGCGGATGGCCCACGGCAACATCTACCGCGCCGACAAGGTCGATGCGTCGCTGTCGAACTACTTCCGCACCGGCAACCTCATCGCGCTGCGGGAGCTGGCCCTGCTGTGGGTGGCCGACCAGGTCGACGTGGCCCTGCAGCGCTACCGCACCGAGGCCCACATCGACGAGGTGTGGGAGGCCCGGGAGCGGGTCGTGGTGGCGGTGACCGGCGGCCCGGAGAGCGCGACGGTGATCCGGCGCGCGGCCCGCATCGCGCAGCGCGCGAACGCCGCCGACCTGCTCGCCGTGCACGTCCTGCGCGGCGACGGCCTGGGGACCGGGGACCCCGGCGGCCGGAACACCGTCTCCGGCGCCGAGCTGCGCCGGCTCGCGGACAGCGTCGGTGCGTCGTTCCACACCGTGGTCGGCGACGACGTCCCCTCGACACTGCTGGAGTTCGCGCGCGGCGCCAACGCCACCCAGCTGGTCATCGGGACCTCACGACGCTCCCGGTGGGCCCGGTTGCTCGACCCGGGGATCGGCGCCCGCGCGACGGCGGCCTCCGGGCCCATCG
>JAVXWR010000674.1:0-9055 GCA_032230725.1 Actinomycetota bacterium | reverse complement strand
CGTCGACGGCGCCCTCGCGCGACGACTCGCTCGCCCTGCTGTTCAGCTGCGCGCACCCCGCGCTGGCCCCCGCCGCGGCGATCCCGCTGACGCTGCGCGCCGTCGGTGGCCTGGCCACACCCGAGATCGCCCGGCTGCTCCTGCTCACCGAGCCTGCGGTGAACCAGCGGATCCACCGCGCCAAGCAGGGCATCCGCGACTCCGGCGTCCGGTTCCGGTTGCCGACCCCGGCGGAGTGGCCGGCCCGACTGCGGGCGGTGCTGCATGTGCTCTACCTGCTCGCCACGATCGGGAACGCGCCCGGGGACGCCGTCGGCGACCTCTCCCACGGCGACGCGGCCGCGGAGGCGGTCCGCCTGCTCCGGGAGCTCGACCGGCTGCTGCCCGACGAGCCCGAGGTCGGCGGGCTGCTCGCCCTCGTGCTGCTCACCGAGTCCCGGCGCCCGGCGCGGACCGGCCCCGCCGGCGAGCTCGTCCCGCTCGACGAACAGGACCGGACGCGCTGGGACCCCGAGCTCATCGCCGAGGGCACCGCGCGGGTGGAGCGGGCGATGCGCCGCGGGCGGGTCGGGGCCTACCAGCTGCAGGCCGCGGTGGCGGCCGTGCACGCCGAGGCGACCGACTGGCGTGACACCGACTGGCCGCAGATCGCCGGCCTGTACGAGGTCCTCGCCGGCATCGACCCCTCCCCGGTCGTGACGCTGAACCGGGCCGCCGCGATCGGCGAGGCCGGGCAGGCGCGGGAGGGGCTGGCGATGCTGGACGCGCTCGCCGAGGACGACGCCGTCCCCCGCCGGCTCGGGCACCGGCTCCCGGCGGCGCGGGCCCACCTGCTCTCCCGCCTCGGGGACCGGGCCGGCGCGCACGAGGCCTACCGGGCCGCGGCCGCGGCGGCCACGAGCGTCCCGGAGCGCGACCTGCTGGTGCTCCGGGCCGCCCGGTGCGCCCCGGGACCACCTCACATCTCAGCGACCGATGAGATGTCGGGCGGCGTCCCGGGTTAGGGTCGCGATCCGTGACGTTCCCCTTCTCGGCCGTCGTCGGCCACCCCGACCTGCGGCTGGCCCTGCTGCTCTCGGCCGTCGATCCCGGGATCGGCGGCGTCCTGGTGCGTGGGGAGAAGGGGACCGCGAAGTCGACCATCGTCCGGGCGCTCGCCGCGCTGCTGCCCGAGGTCACGGTGCGCGCCGGGGACCGGTTCGGCGTGGACGTCGACGCCGGCGAGGAGAGCCCGGACGGCCCCTTCGGCCCGGACGTCCCCGTCGAGCGCCGTCCCGCCAAGCTCGTCGAGCTGCCCGTCGGGGCCTCGGAGGACCGGCTGATCGGCTCGCTCGACCTGCAGGAGGTCCTCGCCCACGGCCGCGGCTCGGTCCAGCCGGGCCTGCTCGCCGCCGCGCACCGCGGGGTGCTCTACGTCGACGAGGTCAACCTGCTGCACGACCACCTCGTCGACCTGCTCCTCGACGCCGCCGCCTCCGGACGCTCCCACGTGGAGCGGGACGGGGTCTCGTTCGCCCACCCCGCGCGGTTCCTGCTCGTCGGGACGATGAACCCCGAGGAGGGGGAGCTGCGACCACAGCTGCTCGACCGCTTCGGACTCACCGTCGCGGTCACCGCCTCGCGGGCGGTCGCCGAGCGCACCGAGGTGGTGCGCCGCCGCCTCGCCCACGACGCCGACCCGCCCGGCTTCGCCGCCCGCTTCGCCCCCGCGGAGGAGGAGCTGCGGGTCGCGCTCACGGCCGCCCGGTCGAGGCTCGGCGCCGTGACGCTGTCCGACCGCGAGCTGGTGCGGATCTCGGCGGTCTGCGCGGCGGTCGACGTCGACGGGATGCGCGCCGACGTCGTCCTCGCCCGCACCGCCGTCGCGCACGCCGCGTGGCGCGGGACGGGGGCGGTCGACGTCGACGACGTCCGGGCGGCCGCCCGCCTCGCCCTGCCCCACCGGCGCCGACGCGACCCGTTCGACGAGCCCCACCTCTCCGACGAGGAGCTGGAGAAGGCCCTCGAGCAGGCCGAGCAGGCGGTGCGCGACTTCGACGACGAGACGCCCCCGGATCCGCCGTCGGGCGGTGAGGGCGGCCCGGACGACGGAGGTCCGGACGACGGGGGTCCGGACGACGGGGGTCCCGGCGCTGAACCGTCGGACGCCGACGATCCCGGCCCCGCAACGCCCGATGGTCCGCAGGGTGCCGGAGAAACCATGTCCGAGGGACACGGTTCCGGGAGCGCGTCGCCGGGACCCGGTTCCGCCGGCAGCGGGTCGGGAACGGACGCCGAGGAGGCGGCCGGGTCCGGGCCCGCATCGGATGAACCCGCCGGCCGCCCGGCCGGCGCGCCCACCCCGACCCGGTTGCGGACCCGGCGCTTCGAGGTCCACGGGATCGGCGAGGGGGTGCCCGGGCGCCGGTCGCGGGCCCGGGGACGACGCGGACGCACCGTGCGGGCCGTCGTCGAGACCCCCGCCTCCGGGCCCGCGCCGCACCTGCCGGCGACCGTCCTCGCGTCGGTCCGTGGCGGTCGCCGTGGCCGTCCGGGCCCGGAGGACCTTCGGCACGCCCAGCGCGAAGGGCGCGAGGGGAACCTCGTGCTGTTCTGCGTGGACGCGTCCGGCTCGATGGCGGCGCGCCGGCGGATGAGCGCGGTGACCGGCGCCGTCGTCGCCCTGCTGCGCGACGCCTACCAGCGGCGGGACAAGGTCGGCGTGGTGACCTTCCGCGGGTCCGGGGCCGTCGTCGCGCTGCCGCCCACCACCTCGGTGCACACCGCCCACCACCGCCTCGCCGACCTGCGCACCGGCGGGCGCACCCCGCTCGCCGACGGGCTGCGCACGGCGCGGCGGGTGCTGCGCGCCGAGCGGGTGCGCGACCCTCGCCGCCGCGGCCTGCTGATCGTCCTCACCGACGGGCGGGCCACCGTGGCGTCCGGACCGGTGGCGACCACCCCGCTCGAGGCTGCCCTCGACGCCGCCCGCGGGCTCGCGCGCGAGGCGGGGCCCGGGCGGGGCGGGGCGGCGATGAGCACCGTCGTCGTCGACTGCGAGTCGGGCCCGGTGCGCCTCGGCCTCGCGGGACGGATCGCCGGGGCCGCGGCGGGTGCGATCGTGACGCTCGACGAGCTCACCGGCGAGAGCGTGGCCGCCGTCGCCCGCGCCGCCGTCTAGGAGGAAGTCATGCCGCAGGGAGTCCCCACCACGGTGCCCGCCGACGGGCTCACCACCCGCCAGCGCCGCCGCCGTCCGCTCGTCGTCGTGCACACCGGCCCGAACAAGGGCAAGTCGACCGCCGCGTTCGGGATGGCGCTGCGCCAGTGGACGGCCGGCGCGGACGTCGCGGTGTTCCAGTTCGTGAAGTCGGCGAAGTGGCGCGTCGGGGAGGAGACCGCGCTCAAGGCCCTCGGCGAGCTGCACGCGAGCACCGGGCAGGGCGGGCCCGTCGAGTGGCACAAGATGGGCGAGGGCTGGTCGTGGTCGCGGAAGGCGGGGTCCGAGGCGGACCACGCCGACGCCGCCCGCGAGGGCTGGGCGGAGATCCGGCGGCGGCTGGAGGCGGACGCGCACGACTTCTACGTCCTCGACGAGTTCACCTACCCGCTGAAGTGGGGGTGGGTCGACGTCGAGGAGGTCGTGGCGGTGCTGCGCGACCGGCCCGGCAACCAGCACGTCGTCATCACCGGCCGCGACGCCCCGCCCGCCCTGATCGAGCTCGCCGACCTGGTCACCGAGATGACCAAGATCAAGCACCCCATGGACGCCGGGCAGAAGGGCCAGAAGGGCATCGAGTGGTAGCCCTGCCGCCACGGGTGGTGATCGCGGCGCCGTCGTCGGGCAGCGGGAAGACGACGATCGCCACCGGCCTGCTCGGCGCCCTCGCCGCGCGCGGCACCCGTCCCGCGCCGTTCAAGATCGGCCCGGACTACGTCGACCCCGGCTACCACGCCCTCGCCGCCGGTCGCCCCGGTCGGAACCTCGACCCGGTGCTCGTCGGCGCAGAACGCCTGCCCGGCCTCGTCGTGCACGGCACCGCGGGGGCCGACCTGGCCGTCGTCGAGGGCGTCATGGGGCTCTTCGACGGCCGCCTGTCGTCCGGGCCCGCGCCGAGCGACGCGGAAGAGGATCACGCCGACAGGGGCTCGACCGCGCACGTCGCCCGCCTGCTGGACGCCCCGGTGGTGCTCGTCGTCGACGCGCGCGGTCAGCACCGCTCGGTCGCCGCCCTGCTCCACGGGTTCGCCCACTTCGACCCGCGGGTGCGCCCCGCCGGCGTCGTCCTCAACCGGGTAGGGACCGAGCGGCACGCCGAGGCGCTGCGGGCGGCGTGCGCCGAGGTCGGGATGCCGGTGCTCGGCGTCGTCCCGCGCCGGGCGGAGCTGGCGGTGCCGAGCCGGCACCTCGGGCTGGTCACCGCCGCCGAGCACGGCGACGCGGCCCGCGACGCCGTGGCGGCGATGACGACGCTGGTGGCCGCGCACGTCGACCTCGACGCGGTGGAGGCCCTCGCCCGCCGCGCCCCGGCGACACCGGCCGCGTCGTGGGACCCGGCGCAGGAGGTGGCGGCGCCCGACGACCGCCGGGGCCCGATCGTCGCGGTGGCCGGCGGGCCGGCGTTCACCTTCGGCTACCCCGAGCACGCCGAGCTCCTGGCCGCGGCGGGCTGCGAGGTCGTCGTCGTCGACCCGCTGCGCGACGAGGCGCTGCCCGAGGGCACCGCCGGGCTCGTCCTGCCCGGCGGGTTCCCCGAGGAGCACCTCGACCCCCTCGCCGCGAACGCGCCGCTGCGCGCGGCGGTGCGCCGGTTCGCCGTGGACGGCGGCCCGGTGCACGCGGAATGCGGGGGGCTCCTCTACCTGGGGCGCTCGCTCGACGGGGCCGCGATGTGCGGGGTGCTCGACGCCGACGCCGCGATGGGCCCCCGCCTGCAGCTGGGCTACCGCACCGCGACGGCCACGGCCGACTCGCCGGTGGCCGCTGCGGGGGAGACGGTGACCGGCCACGAGTTCCACCGCACGGTCACCACCCCGCGCGCGGGGTCGACCCCGGCCTGGCGGTGGTCGGCGCACGGCGAGGCGGTCAGCGAGGGCTTCGTCGTCGGGAACGTCCACGCGTCCTACCTGCACACGCACCCCGCCGGGCGACCGGAGGCGATCGACCGGTTCGCGCGGGCGGTGCGGGGCGCACGGCCGTGATCCTGGGGGTCGGGGTCGAGTCCGGGACGCCCGTCGAGGACCTGCTCGAGGCCGTCGCGGCCCTCGGCGAGGTCGAGATCCGCGTGGTCGCGACGATCGACCGGCGCCGCGACGAGCCCGCGATCACCGCCGTCGCCGCCGGACGGGAGCTGCGGGCCTACTCCGCGGGACAGCTCGACGCCGTCGACGTCCCGCACCCCTCCGCCGTCGTGCGCCGCCTCACCGGCACCGGCAGCGTCGCCGAGGCCGCCGCGATCCTCGCCGCGCGCGACAGCGGCGGGGCGGGGCTGCTCGTCGTCGGGAAGCGGCGCGGACGAGGGGTGACCGTCGCCCTGGCGCGCTGACATGGCCTCGGCGAGCTGCCCGACCTGCGCGTGGCGCACACGATCCGGCTGACGCCGTGCCCGAACCTGGGATCGTGCGGACCGAGCGCCGCCGTCTCCCGTGCTGTGACCTCACGGTGCCGGGCTCAGGTGAAGATCGCGGTGATCGGGCTCGAGGAAGTACGGGGGAACGGGGCCGCGCCGGGGATCGAGGCGTTCCGGTCACGGGCGGAGGAGGTGGTGCCCGTCGTGCTCGCGGCGGGGAGGCCGAGCGCCGCGGTGCCAGCCACGGGCCGGGCGGGCGAGGTCGGGATCGCCGGCAGGACGCCGGCCAGGGTGCCGGCGCCGCTGAGGGCCGCTACGCCGAGGAGGGCGCCCGCCAGACCGACCCGGTGCCCGTCGTGGCGGAACGTGCGGTGCGGGGCCTCGCTCATGTCGTCCTCCCGGTGATGTCGGTACGGACGAGCGTCGGGGGCGCGCGTGGGCCCGGGCTCGGCGGACGATGTGGGCCGGCTGTGGCTCGCGAGCCGGACCGGCGGACAGGGGCCGGCGGCCCTGCCACACACGGAGCCGACGCGCGAACCGGACACCGCGGTGGAGAACCGGCGCCCATTCTGACCTGGGACGACAGCCCCGGGAGCGGGTGTAGCTTCGACGAGGTGTCCGATCAGTGGGACGGCCGGGGGCTGCCCCCGGTCGCCGCGGCCCGGGTCGCGCGGGCCTCGTCGGGCGGCCCGTGGACCTCGATGCTCACCGTGCCGTCGGCCGTCGGGCTCTCCGCCACCGAGTTCGAGCCGGTCGGCGAGGTGATGGGCTCGATCGTCCAGAACGTCGGGTGGAGCGGGTACGGCGGCTGCGGCGCCTGGGGTGGCGTCGGGTTCGGCGGCGGCTTTGCGGGCGGCGGTCCGATGGCGCCGACACCGGCCTTCGGGCCCTACGTCGAGGCGCTGCGCCACGGCTACGACACCGCCCTGGCCCGTATGCAGCTCGAGGCCTCCGGGATCGGCGCCGACGGCGTCATCGGGGTCGCCCTGTCCGCGGAGCCGTTCGACCAGGGCAGCCGCGAGTTCATGGCCCTGGGCACCGCGGTCCGCTCCCGCCGCGCCCACGAGCGGCCGTCCCCGCCGTTCGTCACCGAGCTCGCCGGCCAGGACGTCGCGAAGCTCGTCGGTGCCGGCTGGCTGCCCGTGCGCATCGTCTACGGCATCGCCATGCTCATCCGCCATGACGACATGCGGACCCGCGCCCAGGCCTCGTGGGGCGGTGGGAACACCGAGGTCACCGGTTACACCCAGCTCGTGACGGCGGCCCGGGCCGGGGCCCGGCGGGACTTCACGGCGCGCGTCCGCCAGGCCGGCGCCGAGGGCGCGATCGTCTCCGGGATTGGCGTGGCGATGCGCGAGATCGAACCCGCGGAGAACCACCGCGACCACGTGGCCGAGGCGACCGTGTTCGGCAACGCACTGCTCGCCGTCAAGCACCCGAACGCCCCCGCGCGCTCCTCGTCGCTGACCTACATGCCCCTGCGCTCCACCCGGGAGACCCCGTGACCGAGTCCGACACCTCCGCCGTGACGGGCGTCCCGTCCGACGCCATGGCGCGGCTCGCGCACATGCGCCCGGGCCAGTCGACGAGCATGTTCACCTCGGACCTCTCGGTGAACGAGTTCCTGCTCGTGCGCGAGGCCGGCTTCCGCCCGCTGGGCCTCGTGCTGGGCTCGAGCATCTATCACGTGGGCTTCCAGGTCGGACGCTGGGGGAAGAACCAGGAGCTCGACACGCTGTCGCAGGCGATGTACCACGCCCGCGAGCTCGCGATGACCCGCATGGAGGCCGAGGCCGACCAGCTCGGCGCCGACGGCATCGTCGGGGTGCGGCTCGAGATCGAGTTCAAGGAGTTCGGGAACGACCTGGCCGAGTTCATCGCCGTGGGTACCGCGGTCGCGGGGGACGCCCCGCCGCCCGGTGGGGCGAGCGGAGCGACGGGGAACTCGGGCGGCGGCAGTTGGCGCAACGTGCACCGTCAGCCGTTCACCTCGGACCTCTCCGGACAGGACTTCTGGACACTGATCCAGGCCGGGTACGCCCCGCTCGGCATGGTCATGGGGTCCTGCGTCTACCACATCGCCCACCAGGGCATGTTCCGCGCGATGAGCAACATCGGGCAGAACGTGGAGCTGCCGCAGTACACCGAGGGCCTCTACGACGCCCGCGAGCTCGCGATGAGCCGCATGCAGGCCGAGGCCGAGGCGCTGCACGCCGAGGGCATCGTCGGCGTGCGGCTGAACGCGCACGGCCACCGCTGGGGCGGGCACACCACCGAGTTCTTCGCGATCGGCACCGCGGTCCGGCCGCTGCGCTCCGACCACCACATCCCGACCCCGCAGCTCGTGCTGCCGCTCCTGGACGGGTGAGGTCATGGGTCCCGACGACGCCGCTGAGCACGCCGAGTGGGGGAGCGCGAGCGGGCTGGGTCCGATGGGCGACGTGGTGCTGGTCGCGGCCGCCCTGCGCACCGACCGGGCGGACGTCGCCTCCTACGCCCGGGTGCTCTCCGGCGTGCTCGGCGACGCGCTGCCGCCCGGCACCGTCGAGGTCACCCACCGGCGGGGACTGGCCGACCGCCTGGCCGGGCGGGAGGGCCGCGCGGAGTCGGTGCTCGTGCACGGCGAGGGTCGCGACCTCGAGCTGCGCGCCGAGGGGGAGCGGGTGCACGCCGAGGTTCGCCGCGTCTCGGGCGGCGTGGTGATCAGCCGGCGCCGCGTCGACGTCGAGGAGTGGCTGCAGGCGCTCGCGCAGGACGTGACCCGGATCGCGGCACGCGACGCCGCCGCCCGGGCGGCCTTCGAGCGCTTCCTCGCCACCGGCCCCTGACCGGGGCGGGCGAAGCGGTGGGGAGGAACGGGCGTGGGGGCAGGATGAGGGGGTGACCTCTCGTCTCGCCCTCGCCGGCGAACCGCTGCCGCTGGTCGGGCGCGCCCGCGCCTACGTCTGCGGGATCACCCCGTACGACACCACCCACCTCGGGCACGCCGCCACGTTCGTGTGGGCCGACGTCGTCGGCCGGGTGCTGCGCCGCCTCGGCGTCGAGGTCGAGACGTGCCGCAACATCACCGACGTAGACGACGTCCTCGACGCTGCCGCCGAGCGCGCCGGCCGCCGCTTCGACAGCTTCGCCGCCGTCGGCCAGTTCCGGTTCGACCGCGACATGGCCGCCCTCGGGGTCCGCCCGCCCACACATCAGCCGCGGGCGCACAACCACGTCGACGACGTCGTCCGGCTCGCCACCGCGCTGCTCGAGCGCGGCGTCGCCTACGAGCGCGACGGCGAGATCCTCCTCCGGGCCTCCGCCACGGGTCTCGACGTCGTCACGCCGGACGCGGACGCC
The DNA here is from genome assembly GCA_032230725.1 of Actinomycetota bacterium. GTDB lineage: Bacteria > Actinomycetota > Actinomycetes > Mycobacteriales > Pseudonocardiaceae > Actinomycetospora. Next base: position 164 of record JAVXWR010000674.1, on the reverse strand, counting down.
TCCGAGGTCCCCCCGTCCCCGCGCGCCGAGGACCCCCGGGACCCGACGGTCTGGCGCCCCGCGACGCCGGGCGAGCCGGCCTGGCCGAGCCCGTGGGGCGACGGGCGCCCGGGGTGGCACGCCGAGTGCGCCGCGATGGCGCTCTCCGTGCTCGGGCCCGCCGT
>JAVXWR010000672.1:0-5953 GCA_032230725.1 Actinomycetota bacterium | reverse complement strand
GGAGTACCTGCGGGCCGGGCGGAACGCCGGGCTCGACGTCGACCGGTTCGCGCCGCGCCTGTCGTTCTTCTGGGGCATCGGCATGAACTACTTCATGGAGATCGCGAAGCTGCGGGCCGCGCGACTGCTGTGGGCGAAGCTCGTCAAGGACTTCGGGGCGAAGAACGACAAGTCGCTCTCGCTGCGCACCCACTCGCAGACCTCGGGCTGGTCGCTCACCGCGCAGGACGTCTACAACAACGTCGTCCGTACCTGCGTCGAGGCGATGGCCGCCACCCAGGGGCACACCCAGTCGCTGCACACCAACGCCCTCGACGAGGCGCTGGCGCTGCCGACCGACTTCTCCGCGCGCATCGCCCGCAACACCCAGCTGCTGCTGGCGCAGGAGTCGGGGACGACGCGGACCGTGGACCCGTGGGGCGGCTCGGCCTACGTCGAGCGCCTCACCCGCGAGCTGGCCGGCCGGGCCTGGGCCCACATCGAGGAGGTCGAGAAGACCGGCGGCATGGCGAAGGCGATCGACGAGGGCCTGCCGAAGATGCGCATCGAGGAGGCCGCCGCCCGCACCCAGGCGCGGATCGACTCCGGGCGCCAGCCGGTGATCGGCGTGAACAAGTACCCGCTGGTCGGCGGTGAGGACGTCGACGTGCTGAAGGTCGACAACGCCGACGTGCTGCGCCAGCAGGTCGCCCGCCTGAAGGAGCTGCGCGACGACCGTGACGACGCGGCGGTCTCCTCGGCGCTCGAGGCGCTGACGGGCGCCGCGCAAGCGGCCCAGGACGGGACGCGCGAGCGGGGCCTCGACGGCAACCTGCTCAAGCTCGCGATCGACGCCGCCCGCGCGCACGCCTCGGTCGGCGAGATCTCCGACGCGCTCGAGAAGGTCTACGGCCGGCACCGCTCGGACGTCCGGACGATCTCCGGCGTCTACCGTGACGAGGTGGGTGAGAACTCCGCCGTCGAGGCGGCGCGCTCCGCGGCGGCGGCGTTCGAGGAGGCCGAGGGGCGGCGGCCCCGCATCCTCGTGGCGAAGATGGGCCAGGACGGCCACGACCGCGGCCAGAAGGTGATCGCCACCGCCTTCGCCGACCTCGGCTTCGACGTCGACGTGGGCCCGTTGTTCCAGACCCCCGAGGAGGTCGCGCGGCAGGCCGTCGAGTCCGACGTGCACGTCGTCGGGGTGTCGTCGCTGGCCGCCGGGCACCTCACCCTGGTGCCCGCGCTGCGCGACGCGCTGGCCGAGCTCGGCGCCTCGGAGGTCCTCATCGTGGCCGGTGGCGTGATACCGCCGGGCGACCACGAGGAGCTCCTCTCGAAGGGCGCCGCTGCGATCTTCGGGCCGGGCACGGTCATCGCCGAGGCCGCCACGGAGCTCCTGGAGGCGCTCTCGGAGAAGCTGGGCCACGGGAGGTCCTGACCGGGTCACGAGACCAGGGCCCGGATGTCGTCGGCGTCGAGCGTGGCCGCGAAGGCCGCGCCGTCGTCCATGACCCCCGCGGTGAGCGCCTCCTTGCGCTGCGCGAGCGCGCGGACCTTCTCCTCGATGGTGCCGGAGGCGATGAGCCGGTAGACCATGACCGTCCGGTCCTGTCCGATGCGGTGCGCCCGGTCGATCGCCTGCGCCTCCGTGGCCGGGTTCCACCACGGATCGAGCAGGAAGCAGTAGTCGGCCTCGGTGAGGTTGAGCCCGAACCCGCCCGCCTTGAGGCTGATGAGGAACACCGGCGCCTCGCCGTTCGTGAACTCGGCCACGGCCGCGGTGCGGTCCCTCGTGGTGCCGTCGAGGTAGGCGTAGGGGATGCCGGCGTCCTCGAGGGCCTGCCGCACGTGGGCGAGGAAGCCGGTGAACTGGCTGAACACGAGGGCGCGGTGCCCGGCGGCGGTGACGTCGCTGAGCTGCTCGACGAGCAGGTCGATCTTCGCGGAGCCGGCCGCGCCGTCCTCCCCGATCAGCGCCGGGTGCAGGCTGAGCTGCCGGAGCCGCGTGATCGAGGCGAGGATCGTCAACCGGTTGCCGTCGACGTCGTCCAGCAGGTGCAGGATCTTCTGCCGTTCCCGCTGCAGGACGCGCTGGTAGAGCCGCTGGTGGGCCGGGGCGAGCTCGACGGGGAGCACCTGCTGCTGCTTCGGGGGCAGCTCAGGGGCCACCTGCTCCTTCGTGCGCCGTAGCACCAGCGGCCGGATCCGTCGCCGGAGGCGCGCGAGGGACTCGGCGTCGCCCTTCTCGATCGGCCGGGCGTAGGCCTCGCGGAACTTCTCGGGATTCGGGAACAGGCCCGGCGCGGTGATCGAGAGGAGCGACCACAGCTCCATCAGGTCGTTCTCCATCGGCGTGCCGGTGATCGCGAGCTTGAACGTCGCCGGGACCCGGCGGGCGCACTGGTAGACCTTCGAGCGACGGTTCTTGAGGAACTGCGCCTCGTCGAACAGCACCCCCGACCAGTCGATCCGCTCGTGCGCCTCGGTGTCGAGCCGGAAGAGGGTGTAGGAGGTGACGACGACGTCGGCCTCGTCGGCCACCGCCTCCAGGTCCACGCCGCGTCGCCGCAGCGTGTCGGTCAGCGCGACGACCCGGAGCTCCGGGGTGAACCGCGCGGCCTCGGCGACCCAGTTCGGCACGACGCTCGTGGGCGCGACGATCAGCACCGGCCCGGCGTCGGGGTCGGCCGTGCGGGCGTGGGCGATCAGGGCGAGAGCCTGCACGGTCTTGCCGAGCCCCATGTCATCCGCCAGCACCCCACCGAGGTGGTGGCGCCGGAGGAAGGCCAGCCACTCGAAGCCCGCCCGCTGGTACGGCCGCAGGTCGGCCCGCAGCGCCGCGGGCACGGGCGGGGGATCGAGTGCGCCGGGGTCGAGCAGCCCCCCGACCTGCTCCTGCCAGGCCCGCGCCTGCCGGTCGACCACCCCGAGGGCGGCCAGCTCCTCCCACCAGCCGGCCTGGAACCGGTTGATGCGGAGCTGCTCGTCGGCGGGGCGCTCCTGCATCGCCCGCGCCTCCTCGATCAGCGCGCGCAGCGCGACGAGCTCGGGCTTCTCGAGGGAGAAGTAGGCGCCGTCGTGGAGCAGGAGGTACATCTGCCCCTGGGCGAGCGCGGTGAAGACGTCTGCGAACGGGATCTCCCGGCCCTCGAGGGTGATCGTGATCCCGAGGTCGAACCAGTCGGTCCCGGTGTCCGACTCCGTCGCCGACACGCCGATCGCGAGCTCGTCACCGACCTCCCGGTAGTCCGCCGCCTCCCCGGACCGCTCGACCCGGATGCCGTCGGCGTCGGCGAGCACCGGGAGCGCCTCGGTGGCGAACGCGGCCGTATGCAGTCCGTCCAACCGGTGCGAGCCGTGGTGCTCCGTCGGGTGGACACGGAACTGCTCCCAGTCGACCGGGAGGCCGTCCAGGACGTCCAGCACCGCCTCCTCGGCCTCGTCGTCCCGGAACTGCTCGTCGGCCGTGAAGCGGCGGTCCAACGCGACGCGGGTGTCGACCCCGTCGATGTCGTAGGACCATTCCCAGGAGAGGGCAAGGGTGTGGTCGCCGGTGAACGCGGCGCGCAGCACCAGCACCGGCGGGCCGATCAGGGGGGCGGCGAAGGTCCCGTCGGAGGACGTCACGCCACGCAGCGCGGCCAGCCGCGGGGCGAAGCGCGCCCGGAACCGGTCGACCGCGTCGGCGGGGACGGCGATGTCGGCGCGGTCGAGCGCGGCCTGCCAGACCGGCCGGGCGACGGGCGGATCGAGGTGGGTCAGCGTGAGGTGGCACGAGGCGGGGGCCAGGTTCTCCGCGGCGGACACGGTCGCGACACCGTGGGCGGTGTCCGCGCCGAAGAACGCGACCGGCACCGCGTCGTGGTCCGGAGCGTCGGCCCCGTGGAAGTGCATGACCGGGCGGATCGCGAGCGAGCCGGAGTCGGTGCCGGAGGTGACGTCGAGGGTCAGCGCGCCGTGAGCGTGGCGAGGGAGCGGACCGAGCCGGTGACGGGCGGGCAGGAGGTGGAGGTCGACATCGGCGGCCGCGTCGAGCAACGACCACAGCCGTGGGCTCGAGATCTCGGCGAGGTCGATCTGCTTCTCGTCGGCCCCGTAGCCGAAGTACCGGTAGGGCGAGAACCCGGAGCCGGACCGCGCTGCCTGGTGGAGCAGGTAGAGCTCGCGGACCAGGGCCAGGTGCTCGGAGTGGTGCTGCGTCGCCGCGGCGGGCTGCAGCATCCGGTTCCACCGCATCCCGCCGTAGACCCACCCGTTGCTCCCGGGCCCCAACATGCGCGCCATCAGCCCGCCGGCGCCGTCGGGGGTCAGCTCGATCGCGAGGGCGCCCTGCGGTCGAGGGGACGTATCCGGCGGCTTCCCGAGCAGCGCCTCGAGCGTGGTCTCCCAGGGTGGCGGCGCGGGAGTCGTGCCCACCGTCCCCGTGGGCACCGCGCTCAGCGCGGCCGCCGCGACGTGCTTGCACAGCGACCCGACCGGGCACGAGCACTCGCCGTCGGCCAGCGCGAATCCGCCGTGCTCGTCGGCATCGAAGTGCACGACGGTCGAGTAGACGTGTCCCTCCCCGCCCCGGACCACGGCCCGCAACTGCCGGACGCCCTCGCGCCACTCCGAGAACAGCACGGCACCGTCGCGGGCGTAGCGCCGTCCCCGCTCCGTGATCGTCGGACCCAACGCCCCGGCCACGTCCTCGGCACTGATGCCCTCGACCGTCACTCGTCCCGTCATGTCGATCTCCCTTCTCACCGGCGTCGGGGCGAAGCTAGCGAGGGGGTCCGACAGTCTTCCTCGATGCGGGCGAGGACTCCGACGAGGAGGGGCCTACACTCCGCTACAACGTGCTACAGCTGTGGGGTGTGGTGGGATGACCGAGATCGCGTCGCGGGAACTGCGGAACGACACGGCGGGCGTCCTCCGCCGCGTCGAGGCCGGGGAGACCCTGACGGTCACGTCGAACGGCCGGCCGGTGGCCCGGCTCGTGCCGGTTCCGAGAACGCGTCGCTCGGGCATGTCGCGCGCCGAACTCATCGACGCCGTGCGTCATGCCCAGGCCGACCCTGGGCTCCGCGACGACCTGCGGGAACTCGCCGGCGAGACGACCGACGACCTCGGCCCCATCCGGTGACCTCGTCGACCGGTCGAGGTCCGCTCCGCTCCGTCTCCCCCGGCCGGGCCGTCGTCGACACGAGCGTCCTCATCGCCTCGGAGACCGGGCGCGCGGTCGACGAGTCGGGTCTGCCCGAGGACCCGGTGATGTCGGTCGTCACCCTCGCCGAGCTGCACGCGGGGGTGCTCGCGGCGCCGGACTCCGAGTCGAGGGCCCGGCGGATGGCTACCTTGGACCGATACGCGCTCATCGAGGTCCTCGACGTGACCGAGGTCGTCGCGACGGAGTGGGCGCGGCTGCGGGTGCACCTCGCAGAGCGGGGCCGCCGGGTGAACGTGAACGATCTCTGGATCGCGGCGAGTGCGGTGGCGCACCGGCTGCCGATCGTCACCCGGGACGACGACTTCGAGCCCCTCGACGGCGTGCGCGGGCTCGTCGTCGTCCGAGTCTGAGGAGGCCGACATGAGCACCATCGACCTCGAGCCCTACGTGGAAGGCGTCCGCGCCGGCTCCCGGCTCTGGATCGGGCGGGCGATCACGCTCGTCGAGTCGACGCGCGCCGACCACCGCGCTGCTGCACAGGAGCTGCTCGTCGAGCTGCTGCCCGACGCCGGCGGCGCTCGCCGGATCGGGATCTCGGGTGTGCCCGGCGTCGGGAAGTCGACGTTCATCGGGGCGCTGGGCTCACAGCTCACGGCCGCGGGCAGCAAGGTCGCCGTGCTCGCCGTCGACCCCTCCTCGACGCGCAGTGGCGGCTCGATCCTCGGCGACAAGACCCGCATGGACGCGCTCGCCACCGACGACGACGCCTTCATCCGGCCCAGCCCGACGGCGGGCACGCTCGGCGGGGTCGCCAAGGCCACGCGC
>JAVXWR010000660.1:0-3434 GCA_032230725.1 Actinomycetota bacterium | reverse complement strand
ACCGGCTTCCTCGTCGGGCACGTCCTCGTGACCATCTCGTGGGCGGCGCTGGCCCTGGTGCTGCTGGTGCGCGGGCCGCGTAGCGAGGCGGTGCTGGCCCGCGTGCTCGGCGGGGTGCTCGTGGTGGCGGCCGTGGCCAAGCTGGTCCTCTTCGACCTCCACGCCCTGGACGGGCTCGCGCGGGTCGCGGTGTTCCTCGGGGCGGGCCTCGTGCTGCTGGTCGCCGGCGCCCGGTACGCGCGGTGGGTCACCGCGGGCACCGGGGACGAGGGGGACGGCTCGGCCACGGTGTCGGAGGAGCCTGGCAGTCTTGCCGACCATGAGTGAGGACGCGGGACCGGGCCCGGTCATGCTGCTGGACTCCGCGAGCCTGTGGTTCCGCGCGTTCTACGGGGTCCCGTCCTCGCTCACCGCCGAGGACGGGACGCCCGTCAACGCCGTGCGCGGGTTCTGCGACATGGTCGCCCGCCTCGTGCGGGCCCGGCAGCCCTCGAGCGTGGTCGCCTGTCTGGACCGGGACTGGCGCCCGGCCTTCCGGGTGCGGGCGATCCCGTCCTACAAGGCCCACCGGGTCGACACCTCGAGCGGCATCGACCCCTCGGACACGACGGTCGGCGGCGGTCCCGACGCCGAGGCGGCTCCCCCGGAGCTCGGGGTGCAGGTCCCGATCATCCTCGACGTCCTCGCCGCGGCCGGGATCCCGACGGCGGGCGCGGAGGGCTACGAGGCCGACGACGTCATCGGCACGTTGTGCGCCACCGAGTCCTCGCAGCCGATCGAGGTGGTCTCCGGGGACCGCGACCTGCTCCAGCTCGTCCGCGACGAGCCCGTGCCCACGCGGATCATCTACATCGCGCGGGGTGTCGCGAAGTACGAGGTGTACGGGCCCGAGGAGGTCGCCGCGCGCTACGGCGTCCCGGTCTCGCGGGCCGGCGACGGGTACGCCGAGATGGCCATGCTGCGGGGCGACCCCTCGGACGGCCTGCCGGGGGTGCCCGGCGTCGGGGAGAAGACCGCCGCGCAGGTGGTGTCGAAGTTCGACTCGTGGGCCGACCTCGTGGGCGCCGTCGTCGAGGGCGGTGACCCGCGGCTGTCGGCGGCGGTGCGCAGCAAGCTGATCAGGGCGGCGCAGTACCTCACGGTCGCGCCCGGGGTGGTGCGGGTGGCGCCCGACGCGCCGATCGACTGGACCGGGACGACACGCCCCCTCCCCCACGAGCCCGTCGACGCCGACCGGCTCGCCGAGCTTGCCCGGCGCTGGAGCCTCACCGGGTCGGTCGACCGGCTGAGCGCGGCCCTGGCCGGGACGCGACTCAGCCGGGACGTGACTCAGCCGGGACGTGACTCGACCGGGACGTGACTCAGCCGGGGCGCGACGAACCGGGGCGGGGCACGCTGCGCGCCAGGGTCGCCGGGGCGCGGGCGAACCAGGCCTCGGTGACGAGCTCGCCGAGCTCGTCGTCGGCGATCCTCTCGAGGAGGACCAGCACGCTCGGGTAGCCGTCGAAGTGCGGGGTCGTGAAGTAGACGTCGCCGCCCTCGGCGAGGAGCGCCTCCTTGGCACCGAGGTCGGGCACGCGGGCGCCGAGCACCGGGCCGGGTTGCTCGCTCCAGCCGAGGTCGGCGAGGTCGCGCGGGCGCAGCGGACGCTCCCACACGAACCCCTTGCCCTTGACCTTCCACGACGCCGCCCCGCCGTAGCTCGGCTGTTCCTCGACGCCGGGTAGAGCCGTCACGTGCCGGCGCACGTCGTCCCAGGTCGCCATGGCGAGCACGCTAGCGCGTACCGGCACCTCGACCGGTCGAGCGACATCCGTGTGACCGAACCGGGCGGGACCGAACGGTGCCTCATACCCGTCGAGGTCACGCGCCGGTGCGGCTCACCGCGGCTGGCCGACCTCGTACGCGCCGCGCTCGTCGACCACGTCGACGGGGATCTGCTGCGGCCGACCGTCGACGGTCGCGGTGCAGACGAACGCGACGCCGGGCCGCACCCGCTCACCGTCCGGACACGTCACCCCGGTGACCTGGCGGTGCCAGTCGCGGGTGACGACGTCGCCGACCCCGCGCTCGACGGCCCCCCGGTCCAGGACGTCGTAGCGGGCGAAGCGCGGGCCGACGAGGAAGGCGAGCAGGGCCACGACGACCGCGGCCACCACCAGGAGCCCGAGCACGACGACGAGGACGATCCGCCGGATCCGACGGCGACGGGCGGGGTCGCGGGGCGCCGCGGCGGGTGAGGACGCGGCAGGGGGCACCCAGCCGGGTGCGGTCTGCGGCCAGGTCGGCGGCCGGCCGGGCTGGTAGCCGCCGGGCGGGCCTGGCGGGTGTCCGGGCTGCTGGTAGCCGGGGTGCGGCCACGCGCCGCTGGGCGACGGCGTCGGGGCGGCGCCCGTCGTGCGGTCCGGGACGACCTCGGCGGGACCGGAGTGCGCAGCGGGGAGCCCGGAGGGCGGGGTGGCGTCATCGTCGCCGGGACGGGGGGTCTCGCCGGCCGGTGCCCCGGAGGCAGGCTCGGCCGTCGGCGTTCCCGAGCCCGGAGTGGGGTCCGACCAGCGGATGCCGGTCGCCGGGCGGGACTCGGCGGACGCGGCGGACTCGGCGGACGCGGCGGACTCGGCGGACTCGGCGGACTCGGCGGACTCCGGCGGGCGCCCGGGCTCGGTGGACGTCGAGGTGGACGAGTCCGCGGTGTCGGCACCCGGCGGCCGCTCCTCGCCGGGCTCTCCCGGGGCGCTCGGGCTCGTCACCGCGTCAGGCTCTCACGGACCCGGCGCAGGGCGGCGGCCACACATCGAGGGGTACGCCAGGCAGATCCGGCGGCCCGCCGAACTGCCCCGTGTACCCGTGATCATGAGATGGGGCCTGGACGGTCGTCGAGGGGTACGTCAGGCACGTCCGAGGGCTCGCTCACCTGCCCGGTGTGCCCGTGATCTTGGGGGAGGTGGAGGAGCCCCGGTAACCCCCATTAGGTCTCCCCCACCGCCACGACCCCGCGCCGGATCGCCCGCCCGGCGTCGGCCGCCGCCCGCCCGACCGGGTCAGCACCCCCGCACACCGCGCGGATCTGGTCGAGCAGGTCGAGGACCTGGCGGCACCAGCGCACGAAGTCGCCGGCGGAGAGCTCGGTGCCGTGCGAGCGCGCCGCGGAGAGCACCGAGGAGAGCGCGTCCCCCTTCGCCCACCGGTGCACCGGCCAGGCGAACCCGAGGTCGGGCTCGCGGGTGCGGTCGAGGTGGTGACGGCGCTCGTCGGCGACGAGGTCCTGCCACAGCTGCACCGTGGCGGTCACCGCGGCCTCGGCGGACTCGGGGACCCGCGGGATCCCGCCGTCGTCACGGCGGGAGTCGTAGACCAGCGACGACGCCACGGCGGCCAGCTCGGCCGGGCCGAGACCGACCCACACCCCGTGGCGCAGGCACTCCGCGACGAGC
>JAVXWR010000649.1:0-6109 GCA_032230725.1 Actinomycetota bacterium | reverse complement strand
CCTCGTCGCTCACGGGCTCCGGTTCGGGCGCTGACCGCCGTCGACGTCGAGGGCGCTCCTGATCCGACGTGTTCCGCCGCGCGGGCTCGGGCTCGTCGTCCTCGAAGTCCGCCTCGTCCTCGACCTCGGCGTCCTCGTCCTCATCGACGTCCTCGAACTCGGCGTCGGGGGCGCCGTCCTCGAACTCGTCCTCGTCGTCGTGCACGGCCTCGACCGGCGGGTCCGTGTCCGCGCCCGGACGGGAGCCGTTCGTCCGGCGTCCTCCGGAGCGGTCGCCGGCACCGGACCGGCGGGGACGTCGGCGGCGAGGCCGCTCCTGCTCCAAGCCCGGCTCCTCGCGAGGGGCCTCGTCGTCCTCCGGGGCCCGGCGCCGGCGAGCAGGTGCAGTGCCGTTCCCATTGCCGTTGCCGTTGCCGTTGGAGGAGGAGCCCCCGCGGGCGCGACGCCGGTCGGCGTCGGCCAGCGGGTCGCGGCGACCGGGTCGGGTCACTCCGACCCTCCCCCGGCCGGGTCGCGTCCGGTGAGACGCGCGAGGAGCACGTCCTGCTGCTCGTCGCGCTCCTCGTCGGAAATCTCTCCGCGCTCGTGGGCGGCGTCGAGCTCGTCGATCTGGGCCCTGATGACCACCGGGTCGTTCATCTGGCGATCGACCTGGTCCTCGATCTTCTCGGCCACCCACACCACGCCGCGCACCGGAGCGAGCGGGAGCATCAGGAGCTCGGTGAAGAAGCCCACCGTCAGCCGCCCTCCTCGTCCGGTACCTCGTACTCGGGCAGGAAATCGAAGCACGCCGTCGGCCCGAACAGGCGGAGGTCGACGCGGCCGGCCCACTCGTCACCCAGGTCGTCGACGGCCTGCTCGAAGTCCGTGCGGTGATCGCGGTGGATCAGGAACGCTACGTGGACCGCGCCGTTCTCGCCGCCCACCTCCTTCACCACGGTGGCCCGCGCGTAGCGCTCTAGGGCCTCGAGGACCGCGTCCGCGTCGTTGCTGCGCAGCGTGTCCATCGCCTGGGAGATGGCCTCGCCGAGCTTGATGCGGTCGTAGTACGACGCGTCCTCGTCCACCCCGCGGATGCGCTCGCGGAGGTCCTGGATCGCCGGGTTCTCCTCCACGATCCGGCCGAGCACCACGTCCTGCTCGTAGTCCCCGCGCAGCGAGAACTCGACGTAGTCGGCGATCTCGTCGAGGGCCCGCACGAAGTAGTCGTGGTGCGGGTCGAGCAGCTCATCGCGTACGGCGTCGTCGTCGCTCACGACCCCCCCGAACCGCATCGGGAGGATCGGCGCCTCGACCGCGATCGCGTTCAGCACCCGCTCGTGCGCGAGGAGGTCCTCCCGCTTGCCGAGCGGGCGGTCGGTGGCGATGTCGCTGACGACCGCCGCGAGCTGCCCGGAGCTCACCAGACCCAGCCCGGGCTCCGCGTCCTCCGACCCGTGGGGCACGGGCTCGAGGCCGTCGGGGATGCGCTGCCCGGAGCGCATGATGCCGTAGACGTACGAGCCGATGTTGTCCGGCGCGTCCTCCGCCTGCTCCGCAGCGCTCATCGTTCCTTCTTCTCGCTCTGCCGCTCGGTGCGGATCTCGTCCCATTTCTCCTTGCCCGCGTCGAGCACGCCCTTGGTCTTGCCCTTCGAACCGCCCTGCGTGGCGCCCTCGGTCATGCCACCCACGACCTGCCCGAGGTCCTTGCCGCCCTTCGCGTGCAGATCGAGCCGGTTGGTCGCCTCCGCGAACCGTAGATACGTGTCGACGCTGGCCACCACGATCCGCGCATCGATGGTCAGGATCTCGATCCCGACGAGCGACACCTTCACGAAGGCGTCGATGACGAGGCCCTTGTCGAGGATCAGGTCGAGCACCTCGGCGAGCCCACCCTGGGGGGCCTTCTGGACCCCGCCGCCCTGCCGTTGACTGACGGTCACACGTTCTCCTCACCGCAGGGGCCCACCCCGGACCGCGTGTCCGCGGGCCCGGGGTGAAGCCGTGACATCAGGCGTGCGCGCGCTCTGCTCGGCGCGCCCGTCCCCGGGTCGGACGTCCGGCGTCCCCGTCGGAGTCCCCGGCGTCCTCGGGCTCCTCGGCGTCGTCGACGTCCTCGACGTCCTCGTCCTCGAAGGGCTCGTCGACGTCCTCGGAGTCGAGGTCGTCCTCCGCGACGGGCTCCTCCACCTCGTCGTCGTCGAACTCCTCGTCCTCGGCGAGGTCCTCGTCGAGCTCGTCGTCGGTGGGCTCGCCGTCCTCCTCGTCGTAGACGTCCTCGGCGTCGCCCTCCTCGGCGGCCTGCTCCTCCTCGAGGCCTTCCTCGTGGGTCCGGACGACCTCGCTGTCACGGATCTCGCCGCGCCACCCCACGATCTCGTCGCGGTTCACGAGCGAATCCATCATCACGTGGCGGCAGAAGTGCTTGAACTCGAGACGAGCACGGCGTCCGACGGCCCGCCAGATGTTGCCGGTCTTCTCGAAGAAGCCCTGCGGGTAGTACTCCATGATCAGGATGATTCGCGTCAGGTTCGGCGCGAGCTCACTGAACGTGACGATGCCGCTCGCGTGTCCCTTCCCGCCGGACGAGGTCCAGAGGATGTGCGAGTCCGGAATCTGCTCGACGATCGTGGTCTCCCACGTGCGGTGCGACCAGAAGACCTGAGCCTTCCACGTCACCTTTTCGTCCGAGGTCTGGTCGACGTTCTCGACCTTCTTCATGAAACTGGGGAAGTCGGCGAACTGCGTCCACTGGTCGTAGGCCAACCGCAGCGGAACGCCCACGTCCTGGGCCTCGAAGATGTTGAGGAACTTGAACTTTCCACGGGCGCTCTTGTTTCCGCCGCCGCCCCCGCTCCCGCCGCCCTCGCCGTCCTCGTCGTCGTCGCCCATCCCGGGCACGATCGAGCCGAGCGCGCCGGTGACCTTGTCCTTGATCGCGGAGGCGCCGGAGGTCAGGGCGCCGCCGAGCCCACCGCCGCCGCCTCCCCCGAGCGCGCTCGACAGACCCTCGCCGCCGTTCTCGGCGACGTCCCCGAGCCGATCGGTGAGCCCGTCGACCTGTTCGAGCGCAGCGCTCACGGCCCGGTCCACCAGCGCCTTGATGAGGTCCTGGCCCGCCGACTTCAGCTTGTCGACCGGGAGCGCTTCGAACGCGGACTCCATGGTGCTCGTCATGCTCCGTCACCGGCCTTCCTGGGCCGCCGCGACGACGTACCCGACGTGCCCGACCGGGACCGCGTGGACGAGCTGGTCCCCGAGCTCGACGTGCGGCTCCGGCCCGTCGACGACGAGGTCCCGGACCGCGTCCCGGACCGCTTCGCCGTCGACCGCGAGCTCCCACTCGCCGAGGCGCTCGTCCCGTTGGTGCCGGCGCTCTTCGTGCCCGAGCCCGAACCACCCGAGCTGCTGGGGGCGCGACGGGCGCGGCGCGGCCGCTCCTGGTCGGTGGGCCCCGTGTCCCGCGAGGACGTGGTGCTCCGGCCGGACCCGTTGCCGTTGCGGGCGGGCTCGGCCTCCGCCGACTCGGTGGCGGACGCCTCGCTCTTGCCGTCGGAGTCCGCCTCGTCCTCGTCGTCGACGAGGGCCGCGTCCTCCCCGAGGTGCTCCTCGAGATCGTCGTCGGCCTCGTCCTGAGGGGCCTCCGGCTCCGGCTCACGGGACTTCGATTTCGATCGACCGCGCCCGCGTACTCCGCGCGCGGCTCCGCCGACCGTGTCCTTCGCGGCGCCCGCGGTCACGGACGCGGCGTCCCCCGCCGCACCCCCGGCCTGCGCCACGGTGTCGCCCGCGGCCCCGGCCGCCTCGCCGGCCGCCTTCGTGGCGCCGGCGGCGGGCTTGCCGAGGTTCTCGACGCGGTCGACGAGGGAGTCGGTGAGCGCTTCCATGCGGGAGCTGGCGACCGCGAGAGCCGCGTCCTTGCCCGCCTCGAGCAGCCGGCCGCGAACCGCGGCGTCGAGCCGCTGGAGCTCCGGTGAGGCGCTGACGAGCTTGGTGGCCTGGCCGAGGAGCGCCGCGGGGTCGGTCGAGATCTTCTTCCCGGCGAGCGCGCCTCCCAGCATGATCGCCAGCTTCATCTTCTTCGAGCGACCCAGCAGATAGCCGCCTACGACGGCGAGCGCCAGCTTGCCACCACCCATGAGGCCGTGCCCCGCTTCCTGGTGAACGATCGCCGGCCCGGCGACCTCCGGTGACACGGACCACTTCCGTGCGTAGAGCGTGACTTTCCCTGCGTGTAATCCACCGCAAACGAAGGCCCGTAACTTTTCCGGAACGATCTCGGAGCGCCGGATCGCTAATGATCATCCTCGCCGCGTGTCGCCACCTGCAGGATGATCAAATGCGTCGGCGGAACTGGCCCGGATGATTCACGGAAATTGTTCCAGCCGCCCCCGAAAGACCGTCCGGAAAGTGCAGCGCCGGGTGCCCTGGATGCGGAGCCGTATTGGTCCATGTGGGTGTACCGTCCGGGCTCGGACGTCTCAGCCTGCCACGGCCGCCTCACGGCGCCGACGCCTCCGCCGACGTCGGGGGGCTCGGGCGGGCCAGTTCGCGGCCTCGTCAGGGGCACGTCAGGCATGCGCTGGGCCAGCCGGACGTGCCTGACGTGCCCCTCGCGGGTGCGGCTCGGAGCGGGGCTCGGAGCGGGACCGGGGGTGGGGGTGGGGTGGGGTGGGCGCGCGCCGGGGTGGGCGCGCGCCGGGGTGGGCGCGCCGGAGCGGGCGGCCCGCTCAGCCCGGGAGGGTCTCCCCGCCGATGGGGGCGAGCACCTCGCCGCTGTAGTACGAGGACAGCCGGTCCGAGGCGAAGAAGACGAACGACGGGGCGATTTCGTCCGGGTCGGCGACCCGGCCGATCGGGGCCTGCGCGCCGAACGAGTCGACCTTGTCCTCAGGCATCGTCGCCGGGATGAGCGGGGTCCAGACCGGTCCGGGGGCCACGCAGTTCACGCGGATGCCGCGCGGGAGCAGGATTTGGGACAGGGAGTAGGTCAGCGTGTGCACCCCGCCTTTGGCCGCGGAGTAGTCGACCAGCGACTTGTTCCCGCGCAGCCCGTTCACCGAGCCGGTGTTGATGATCGCCGAGCCCTCGCCGAGGTGGCGCAGCGCCTGCTTGGTGATCCAGAACATGGCGTGCAGGTTGACGGTGAGCGTCCGCTCCCACTGCTCGTCGGAGAGGTCCTCGAGGTCGGTGACCGGCTCCTGCGTCGCGGCGTTGTTGACCAGGAGGTCGAGGCCGCCGAGCTCCTCGGCGGCCCGGTCGACCATGCGCTTGCAGTGGTCGCGGTCGGCGATGTCGCCGGGCAGCAGCACGCAGCGGCGGCCGCGCTGTTCGACGAGCTTGCGGGTGTGGTCCGCGTCGTCGTCCTCGTCGAGGTAGCTCAGCGCGACGTCGGCGCCCTCCTCGGCGAACGCGACCGCGACGGCGCGGCCGATCCCGGAGTCGCCCCCGGTGATCAGGGCGCGGCGGCCGGTGAGCAGGTCGCGACCGACGTAGCCGGTCATCTCGTCGCGCGGCTCGGGGTCCATGTTCCCGGTGCTGCCCGGGTAGGTCTGGGACTGCGGGGGAGGCTGCTCGGTCATGTCTCGCTCCGGGGGTGGTGCGGACCGTCGGGGGGACCGGCCGCCCGAGGCGTCGAGCGGCCCCGGTCCCCCGCGGCGGTGGGTGCTACTTCTCCTGGGCGGACTTGCGCTCGGCCTCGTTGCGGGCCTGGCGCGCCTCCTCCTCCTTCTGGCGGGCCGTGTCCTCGGCGTCCGCCTTGCCCTGCTGGGCCTGGCCCTCGCGGGCGACCGAGTCGGCACCGGTCACGGCGCCGACGGCCTCCTTGACGCGGCCCTTGACGTCCTCGGCCTTGGTGTCCTCGTTGCGGGTGTTGTCCGCCATCGGGTTCATCTCCTTCGGTCGTGAACTACGGCTTCCGGAACGGCGGCTACCCCGGTCGACGGCGCGGGAACACGTCCGATCGGCCGCTTCGCTCAGCCGGGGCGCAGCGTCACCCCGAGCGCGCGGTGGTCCGAGACCGAGAGGTGGTGAACACCGGGGTGGCTCGCCGTCACCCTGCGTCCGAGCACGTGGTCGAGCTGGGAGCGCGGCGCCCCGGCCGGGAACGTCCGGCCCGCGGCGAGCCC
>JAVXWR010000643.1:0-5245 GCA_032230725.1 Actinomycetota bacterium | reverse complement strand
ACCTGCTCGACGCCGTGGTGGACGAGTTCGCCGAGTCCGAGGACCTGCCGAACACGACCAACCCCGACGACTGGGCCCGCATCTCCGGCAAGAAGGGCGAGCGGATCGTCTACATCCGCACGCTCGTGACCGGGAAGGGCTCGACGCAGGGCAAGGAGATCGACACCGCGTCGAACACCGGGCAGTACCTGTAGTACCTGTGATCCCCGAGTACCGGGTACCGTCGGCGGCATGACCGCCGACGAGGCCCGCGACGACGGACACGACGACCGGCCGCGTCCCGCACCTCGCAACGAGGTCCGGGGGGCGGCCGGCGTCGCGTCCGAGGCCGTCGACATCATCTCCCGGCCGGTCGAGGGCACCCACCGCGCGATCTCCGACACCGTCTTCGCCGGCCTGCGCAAGGTGGGGCTCGGCTCGGCGTCGCGACCCGTGCAACGGGCGCACGACGGCATCGCCGCCGGGGTCTACACGGCGGTGCGGGGGATCGGGCACGCCGCCGGCACCGGGGTGGGCCTGGCCGCGGAGCTGTACCGCAGCGCGTCCGGGCGCAGCGAGTGGACGCCGATCACCTCCCGGCCCGCCGGTGCCGTGCTCACCGGGGCCGTGAACGGCCTCGTCGGCGACCACATGGTCGCGCTGCACAACGACCTCGCGGTCCCGATGACGCTCTACACCTCGACGGTCGACGCGGACGGGGAGCCCCGCCACGCCGAGCTCCCGATCGCCTCGACCGAGGCGATCCGCCAGGTCGTCGCCGACCATCCCGAGCGCGACCTCGGCCACGTCGTGCTCTTCCTGCACGGGCTCGGGGAGACCGAGCACGCCTGGCGGCTGGCCGACGAGGACAGCGCGGGGGAGGGCTACGCCGAGCGGCTCGCCTCCAGCGTCGGCGCGGTCCCGCTGCTGCTGCGCTACAACAGCGGCCTGCGGATCGCCCACAACGGTGCCGCGCTGTCGGTGCTGCTCGCCGAGCTCACCGAGCGCTGGCCGGTCCCGATCCGCCGCCTCGACCTCGTCGGGCACTCGATGGGCGGGCTGGTGCTGCGCCACGCCTGCCACGCGGCCGTCGTCACCGGCGAGCCGTGGGTGCGCTCGGTACGTCGGATGGTCTACCTCGGCTCGCCCCACCGGGGGGCCCCGCTCGCCCACCGGGTGGACCAGCTCGCGAGCCGGCTCGCGCGGTACGCGCAGTCGCGCACGTGGGGGGAGTTCCTCGACCGGCGCTCGGCGGGGATCCGCGACCTCGTCGCCGGCGTCGCCGACACCGACGTCCCGCTGCTCGCGCACTCCACCCACCACGGCGTCGCCGCCTGCGTCACCGCGAACGAGCACCACCCGCTCGCGAACATCCTCGGCGACCTGCTCGTGCCCGTGGATTCCGCGCGCGGGGCGCTCACCGACGTCGAGACGCTGCCCTCGTCGCACCACTTCCACCTGCTCAACGACCCGCGCATCCACACCCACCTGCTGCGCTGGCTGGCCCCCGACGACGAGGACGACGACGGTCCCGACGACGTGCGCGAGCTCCGGTGAGCGCTCCGCCGCGGGCGGGACGCCTGCGGCGGGGGGCACGTACGGCGGTGCTCGGCGGCCTCACCGGCGCCGCGCCGCTCTCGATCGACACGTACCTGCCGGCGCTGCCCGGGGTCACCGGGGACCTGCGGGCCTCCGCGCCGCTGGTCGCGCTCACCCTCACCGCCTGCGTCATCGGGCTCGCCGTCGGCCAGCTGGTCGCCGGGCCGCTCTCCGACGTCCTCGGGCGCCGCGGGCCGCTGCTCGCCGGGGCGGTCGGTTTCGCGGTGCTGTCCGTGGCCTGCGCCCTGGCGCCCGACGTCGGGACCCTCATCGGGCTGCGGTTCGGACAGGGCCTGCTCGGGGCGGTCGGGATCGTGCTGGCGCGCGCCGTCGTCCGGGACCTCTACGAGGGGCCGGCCGCCGCGCGGGGGTTCGCGGCGCTGATGCTCGTCGCCGGCGTCGCGCCGATCGTCGCGCCCGTGGTGGGCGGGCAGCTGCTACGGGTGACGTCCTGGCGCGGGGTCTTCCTCGTGCTGGCCGCGCTGGGCCTGGTGCTCGCCGTCGGGGTGCTGGTGGCGGTGCCCGAGACGCTGTCGCGGCAGGACCGGGCGCGCGGCGGGGGAGCGCTGGCCGGGCTCCGGACGACCGGCGCCGCGTTCCGGATCCTGCTCGGCGACCGTCGGGTGCTGGCCTGCGTGTGCGCCGCCGGGCTCGGGTTCGCGGCCATGTTCGCCTACATCTCGGGGTCGACCTTCGTCCTGCAGGGCCTCTACGGCCTGAGCCCCCAGGCGTTCAGCGGCGTCTTCGCGGTGAACTCGGTCGGGATCGTCACGGCCACCCAGGTGGCGGGCCGACTGGTCGCGGCCGAGCGGCTCCGCCCGCAGCGGGCCGTCGCGATCGGCCTGCTCACGACGCTGAGCGGGTCGGCGGCCGTCCTCGTCGGCGCACTGACGCCCGCGGGGCCCTGGGCGCTCATCCCCGGGTTCTTCGTCACCGTCTGCGGCGTCGGGTTCGTGCTGCCCTCGGCGACCACCCTCGCCCTCGCCGGGCACCCGTCGCGGGCCGGGAGCGCCTCGGCCCTGCTCGGGACCGCCCAGTTCCTCGTCGGTGGGTTCGCGGCGCCGCTGGTGGGCATCGGCGGCGGGCGCACGGCGGTCCCGCTGGGCCTGGTCATGGTCGTGGCCGCACTGACGGGCCTCGTCGTCTTCGCCCTGGTGTGGCGGCGCGCCCCGGCCGTCGAGCCCGATCCCGCCCGGACGACGGCGGCCGGACGCGCGGACAACTAGGGTCGAACCCATGACCGCGCGCCGCATCATGGGCACCGAGATCGAGTACGGGATCTCCGTCCCGGGCGACCCGACGGCGAACCCCGTCATCACCTCCACCCAGGTCGTGCTCGCCTACGCCGCGGCCGCCGAGATCCCGCGGGCCCGCCGCGCCCGCTGGGACTACGAGGTGGAGTCCCCGCTGCGCGACGCGCGGGGCTTCGACCTGGGCCCGAGCGCCGGCCCGCCGCCCGACACCGGTGACCTCGACGACCTCGGGGCCGCCAACGTCATCCTGACCAACGGCGCGCGGCTCTACGTCGACCACGCCCACCCGGAGTTCTCCGCCCCCGAGGTCACGACCCCGCGCGGCGCGGTCATCTGGGACAAGGCCGGCGAGCGGGTGATGGAGGACGCCGCCGAGCGCGCGGCCACCGTTCCCGGCACCGGGCGCATCCAGCTCTACAAGAACAACATCGACGGCAAGGGCGCCTCCTACGGCTCGCACGAGAACTACCTGTGCGCGCGCCAGACGCCCTTCCCCTCGATCATCACCGGCCTGACGCCGTTCTTCGTCTCCCGCCAGGTCGTCACCGGCGCCGGGCGCGTGGGGCTCGGGGCGTCCGGCGACGAGGCCGGCTACCAGCTCTCGCAGCGCGCGGACTACATCGAGGTCGAGGTCGGCCTCGAGACCACGCTCAAGCGCGGGATCATCAACACCCGCGACGAGCCGCACGCGGACGCCGACAAGTACCGGCGCCTGCACGTGATCATCGGCGACGCGAACCTGTCCGAGTACTCGACCTTCCTCAAGGTCGGGACGACGGCGCTGGTGCTCTCGATGATCGAGGACGGCATCCGCTTCGACGACCTGCGCCTGCTCGAGCCGGTCCGCTCGGTGCACCGGATCAGCCACGACCCGACCCTGAAGACCACGATCGAGCTCGCGAACGGCTCCACGATGACCGCGCTGGAGCTGCAGCGGCAGTACTTCGAGCGGGCCTGGAAGCACGAGGAGGAGACCCAGGGCGGCGAGGTCGACGAGATGACCCGCGAGGTCCTCGACATCTGGGGGACGGTGCTCGACGACCTCGAGCAGGACCCGCTGCGCTGCGCCGACCGGCTGGACTGGGTGGCCAAGCTCAAGCTCCTCCAGGACTACCGCGACCGCGACAACCTGCCGTGGGACTCCCCGAAGCTCTCGCTGATCGACCTGCAGTACTCCGACGTGCGCCAAGCCAAGGGGCTCTACAACCGCCTCGTGACGCGCGGGTCGATCAAGCGCCTGGTCAGCGAGGACGCGGTCCGCGCGGCGGTCACCGAGCCGCCGGAGGACACCCGCGCCTACTTCCGCGGCAGGTGCCTGGAGCGCTACCCGACCGAGGTGGCGGCCGCGTCGTGGGACTCGGTGATCTTCGACCTCGGCCGCGAGTCGCTGGTGCGCATCCCGACCCTGGAACCGCTGCGCGGCACCCGCGGGCACGTCGGCGAGCTCATCGACAACTCCGCGAACGCGACCGCGCTCGTGGAGGCGCTCACCCGCGGCTGACGCCGGGGAGAGGTGATGTTCGTCCCGCTGTGGGGGGCCCGCGGCAGGTAGGGTCGTTCCTGCAACACCGTGCACACCCGGGAGGCAGCCATGGCGCAGGAACGGACCCAGCGGCAGGGCGGTGGCGACGACGGCGAGGGCGGCGAGGACACCACCGCCGCCGGCCAGGAGCGCCGGGAGAAGCTCGGCGAGGACACCGACACCATCCTCGACGAGATCGACGACGTGCTCGAGGAGAACGCCGAGGACTTCGTGCGCGCGTACGTGCAGAAGGGTGGCCAGTGACCCCACTCCCCGCGCCCCCCGCGGCGCGGTGAGTCGGCAGGCGGGTGCGGCGGGCCGGGACTAGGGTTCCGGCCCGCCGTCCCGTCTCACCGCCGGGCACATGTCACCGAAGAGGGCGTCCCGCCCGGGACGTGGACCGACCCATGGCGGACCGTCCGCCCCCGAGAAGAGGAGCGTCGACCGCCGATGGATCCCACGTCGTCCCGGGTCCACCCGGGGCTGCCCGCCGCGTACTTCGACGCCGGCACGTCCTCGTTCGTCGACTTCCTCTCGGCCGTCCGCCCCGAACTGCTGCCCACCTCGCAGGGGCGCGGGCTGACCCCGGAGGGTGTCGCGACCGTGCCGCACGGGACGACGATCGTCGCGGCGGTGTACTCCGGCGGCGTCGTCATCGCCGGCGACCGGCGGGCCACGATGGGCAACCTGATCTCGCAGCGCGACATGGAGAAGGTCTTCGTCACCGACGACTACTCCGCGGCCGGGATCGCCGGCACCGCGGGCCTCGCCGTCGACGCGATCCGGCTCTTCACCGTCGAGCTGCAGCACTACGAGAAGCTCGAGGGCGTCCCGCTGACCTTCGACGGCAAGTCGAACAAGCTCGCGTCGATGATCCGCGGCAACCTCGGGG
>JAVXWR010000618.1:0-8138 GCA_032230725.1 Actinomycetota bacterium | reverse complement strand
CGCACGACCACCGGCACCGGCCACCGGAGGACCACGACCACTCCCGGCGCCACCGGGTCGCTCATGGACGCCGCGACCTCGGATGTGCTCACCATCGGCCCGCCGACGGTCCCCGGGGCGGTGTGACGTGGGCCGTCACCGCCCCGTCCCGACGCCCGCCGGCTGGCGCACCCGTCCGTCGACCCCACGGCCTCACACTGCGCCCCGTCGTCGGGTGATCCCCCGACCCGGCGTCGTGCTCGTGGTGATCGCGCTGCTCATGTTCAGTTGCCTGCTGATGGTGCACGGGCTGGCCAGCTCGGAGGTCGGTGTCGACCCGCCCGCCGCGGTGCCCGCGGCGGCCGCGATGGACGAGGTGCCGCGGACGCTCACCGACGGAGGTCCGGTCGTGGACACCCGCGGCCCGCAACCGCGCAGTGCCGTGATGCCGGCCCGGACCATCTCGCTGACCTTCGACGACGGGCCCGACCCGACGTGGACCCCGCAAGTGCTGGATGTGCTCCGTCGTCACCACGTGCCGGCGACGTTCTTCGTCGTCGGCTCCCGGGCCGCTACCTACCCCGGGCTGCTTCGCGACATCCGGGCCGATGGCTCAGAGGTCGGGATCCACTCCTTCACCCATCCCGATCTCGCCGCGGTGTCCGGGATGCGACTCGACCGCGAGCTCGCCCAGACCCAGCTGGTCCTCGATGGGGCCATCGGCGAGTCCAGCTACCTGTTGCGTCCGCCCTACTCCTCGAGCCCCAACGCGGTCGACAACGACGCCCTGCGCTCGTTCCGTAAGGTCGGCGCCGACGGCTACGTCACCGTGCTCTCCGACATCGACAGCCGCGACTGGCAACGTCCGGGGGTCGACGCGATCGTCCGCGCCAGCCAGCCCGTGGGCGGCGCAGGCGGGATCGTGCTGCTGCACGACGCGGGAGGCGACCGGTCCGAGACCGTCGCCGCCCTCGACCGCCTGATCCCGCAGCTGCAGGCACAGGGCTACCGCTTCACCACGCCCGAGGTCGCCGTGGGTCTGCCGGCCGACAACCAGCCGGCCTCGGCGGCCGCGCACCTCATGGGCAGCACGATGATCGGCCTCGTCGCGGTCGCCGGGGTCGTCGTCGACACCCTCGCGTGGCTCCTGCTGATCGTGGGTGTCCTCGTCGTGGTGCGGTTGTTGCTCATGCTCGTCGTCGCCTGCCGTCACCACCGCAGGCGCCACCGCCCTGGCTTCTCGTGGGGCCCTCCGGTCCTCGACCCCGTCTCCGTGGTCGTCCCCGCCTACAACGAGAAGGAGAACATCGCCGCGACGGTGCGCTCCCTCGTGGCGAGCAGGCACCCCGTCGAGGTCCTCGTCGTCGACGACGGCAGCACCGACGGGACCGCCGAGATCGTCGAGGCGCTGCACCTGCCGAACGTGCGGGTGCTCCGTCAGGCCAACGGCGGCAAGCCGAGTGCCCTCAACGCCGGGCTCGCCCATGCCCGGTACGAGCTGATCGTGATGATCGACGGCGACACCGTGTTCGAGCCGGCGACCATCGGACGGCTCGTGCAGCCCTTCGCCGACCCCGGGGTCGGCGCGGTCGCGGGCAACGCCAAGGTCGCCGGCCGACGCGGCCTGATCTCCCGCTGGCAGCACATCGAGTACGTGATGGGCTTCAACGTCGACCGCCGGGTCTACGACGTCCTGCGCTGCATGCCCACCATTCCGGGCGCGATCGGCGCGTTCCGGCGCGGGGTGCTGCTCGAGGTCGGCGGGGTCAGCGACGACACCCTCGCCGAGGACACCGACCTGACGATGGCGATCTGCCGCACCGGGTGGCGCGTGGTCTACGAGGACTCCGCGCGGGCCTGGACCGAGGCCCCCGCGACCCTCGGCCAGCTCTGGCGCCAGCGCTACCGGTGGAGCTACGGCACCATGCAGGCGATGTGGAAGCACCGCCGGGCGGTGCTCGACGGCGGGGCCTCCGGCCGGTTGGGCCGGGCCGGGCTCGCCCACCTGGCAATCTTCCAGATCGTGCTGCCGCTGCTGGCCCCGCTCGTCGACATCTTCCTGGTCTACGGGCTGATTTTCCTCGACCCGGTGACGACGCTGCTGATGTGGGCGGCCGTCCTGGCGATCCAGGTCGCCGCGGCGGCTGTGGCGTTCCGGCTCGAGCGCGAACCGATGCGTGTGCTCTGGCTCCTGCCGCTGCAGCAGATCGTCTACCGGCAGCTGATGTACGCAGTGCTGATCCGCTCCGCTGTGACCGCCCTCAACGGAATCCGGCTCGGGTGGCAGAAGCTGCGTCGCGTCGGCGGCCTGGATTCCCTGCTCGCCACGCCGCCGCCTGCTGAAGCGCCTCTGGCGAGGTGCCCTTCGACCGTGTGACCACTTCCTGGTGCCGTGACACCAGGAAGAAATCACGGGCCGTCAGGCTCCGGGAAAGTATCGGCGCAGCAGCCCGTTGGTGTTCTCGTTTGTGCCGCGCTGCCGACATCAGGGTGTCGATCATCGTGGTCAGCAGCGAACGCAACAGGTCCGGACTCGCCTGGCCAGATGTTCGTGCAGGAAACGGGCAGGGTCGATACTCGCCGACGCGGCCATCGCGTGGACTCCTCGGTCTTGAGCGGGAACTCAGAACTGAGAATCGCGCGGTGGCCGCCCTCGTCGTCGACCTCGGGGTGGTCACCGAGCGCATCGCCCAACCAGTGCCTCACGAACGTCGGAGGTGGCCGACGTTCGAGCCGAAGGCGCTCGCGCTGGTGGTCAGCGATGGAGTTGCGGTCACGGCGCCACTGGCCTCTCCCCCATCGTCCGTTCACGATCCGGCGGGAGCCGGGACACCGTGGTTGCGGGCTCGCGCTCGTTCACGCCGTCGCGACGGAGGCCCGGGTGACCACCGTCGGGATCGGGACGACCGTGACGATCCGACGACGAATGCCCGATCCGTCACCGGTGCCGCCCCAGAGGCGATGACGCCACGAGCGGGACGAGGTCCTATGTCGGCGCCTGTCCCATCGGATCGGTCCCAACGAAGACCATGATCGCTGCGTCGTCCCCGAGGCCGGAGCCAAGGGAGCCCAGGACGTCGGCCAGCGCGTCGACGACGCCCTGAGCCGTCCCTCGGGGCAGCTCGGCGACCATCTCGGAAAGGCCCTCGTCGAGCATTCTGCCGTCCGGACGGCGGGCCTCGCTCAGCCCGTCGGTGTGGAGCAGCAGCCCGTCGCCCGGCCGCAGCGTCGTCGTAGCGGCGCGGAAGCGGGGCCGGGCCAGGAGCCCGACAGGCTGCCCGCCCATGGTGTCGACGTGCTCGACGCTGCCGTCCCGGCGAAGCACCAGCGCGGGCGGGTGCCCGCCGCTGGCCAGCATCAGGGTGAATCCGGGGTCTGCCGGGACGAGCACGCCGTAGATCAGCGTGCACCAGCCCGTGGACGTTGTGCCGCGCTCCTGTCGGAGGCTGGTGTTGAGGGTGGTCAGCACCGAGACCGGGTCACTGTCGTAGACCGCGGCGGCCCGCAAGGTATAGCGGATCAGGGAGGTGAGGACGGCCGCGCCGGGTCCCTTGCCGCAGACATCGCCGAGGAAGAATCCCCAACGATCGTGCGCGAGGGGGAAGAGGTCGTAGAAGTCTCCGCCGATCTCCTCCACCGACGCGCTGTGGTAGTACGCGGCGATGTCGAGCCCGGGCACTCCGGGGAGCGCCGGCGGCAGCAGCGTGCGCTGCAAGGTGGTGGCCAGCTGCTCCAGGCGGTCCCTCTCGAGGTCCGCCTGTCGTCGGGCACGCAGCAGTTCGTCCTCGTACGCGCGACGGTCGGCGGCGTCGACGACCATGATCCGCACCAGCCGCGGTGCGTCGTCGGGCGCCTTCTTCACCACGGCGTCGACCAGCACCGGGAGGCGGCGTCGATCGGCTGTCCGGATCTCGAGCGCCACCGAGTGCACGGAGCCCTGGAGCAGCAGCAGGGGCGCAAAGTGGGTCTCGTGGTACATCTTGCCGCCGACGGTGAGCAGATCGGCGAATCGGAGACGGCCGACGACCTCGTCGTGCTCGTAGCCGAGCCATGTCAGGAGCGTGGCGTTGATCCGCACGATATGGCCGTCGGGTGTGGTCGAGAGGTAGCCGCACGGGGCGTTGTCGTAGAGGTCCTCGGCGGTCTCGGTCAGCTCGGCGTGGCGGAGGCGCTCCACGCGCAGGGCGTCGGTGTCGTCGGCCGAACCCACGTCACGCGCCCGCGGGAGCCGGGAGCCAGTCCCGGATGGCCGCGACGACCTGGTCCGGCGCGCTGAGGTTCGGGCAGTGTCCCGTGGCGTCGAGGACGACCAGGCTGCTGTAGGGAATCCGGGCGTGCACGAACTCGCCCACCTCGAGCGGGGCTATGACGTCCTCGCGGGACTGGAGGATCAGGCAGGGCACACTGACACGGGCGAGGTCGTCGCGGTTGTCGGAGGTGAAGGTGACCCGGGCGAAGTGGCGCGCGATCGAGGGGTCCGTGCGGCAGAAGCTGTTGGTCAGCTCCTCCCCGAGCTCCGGCCGCTCGGGGTTGCCGATGATCGCCGGCGCCATCGCTGCCGACCAGCCCAGGTAGTTGCTGTCCAGCGACTCGAGGAGCTCCTCGATGTCCGCCGCCTGGAAGCCGCCGCGGTACGGCGGATCGTCGATATAGCGGGGTGAGGGACCGACGAGAACCAGCCCGGCGAAACGGTCCGGTTCCCGAGCGGCGGCCAGCACCCCGATCATCGCGCTCACCGAATGGCCGACGAACACGACGTCGCGCAGGTCGAGCTCCTCACAGATCTCCAAGACGTCGCGTGCGTACCCGTCGAGCGAGGCGTACCGGTCTTGGCTCCACTCCGTGAGGTCGGAGCCACCCGCCCCCACGTGGTCGAAGAGCACCACCTGGTGGTCGCCCTCGAACGCGGGGGTGACCAGCCGCCACATCGACTGGTCGCAACCGAAACCGTGGGCGAACACCAGCGTGGCGCCACCCGTGCGCCCGGCGGCGGTTACGCGGTTCCGGGTCCTGACATCCACTCGGGGAGTATCGCAGCCAGTTCACCGAGGACCAATCAGTCTCTGCCACGGCGCGACCACGGCCCGGCGTCGATGCCGGTGACGGTGAAGGTGAGGCCCCAACCTGGTCGACGGTTGACTCGTGCGGCTCGCGAGAGGGGTGCTCGACGGTGGCCGCTCGAACCACACGAGCACACGCGCCCGGAGGGTCGGCCCATTCGCGGGCGGGAGCCCGAGGCGCGGCCCGCCCAGTTCGCAAACAACCGGGTCACGCGGCTGCGTCGCGAGCTGGATGCGCCGGACGGCTTAACCCTCCCTGAGGGATACCCGTGCGCTGGAACACGGGGTCAGCCCCTTTCAGGACTGGAGGGGTGTGGTGTTGGCCTTGACGGCGTCGCGGCGGCCGAGGGGCTGGGGCGGGCCCTGGGTGGTGTCGCGGGCGGTCTGCTTCTCAGCCTCGGCGTTGATCTCGGCGCCGAGCAGCACGATGTAGGCGCTGAGGTAGAGCCACAGCATCAGTACCACGACCCCGGCCAGGGTGCCGTAGGTCTTGTTGTAGCTGCCGAAATTGTCGATATAGACGCTGAACGCGACGCTGCCGACGAGCCACAGCACGGTAGCCACGGTGGCACCGAGGCTGACCCAGCGGAAGCGGGAGGCGTTGCGGTCGGGGCCGAACCGGTAGATCAGGGCCAAGGCGACGGTCACCATCGCCAGCAGCAGCACCCAACGCGCGATCTGCGCGAGGACCCGCCCGGCGAGGGGTAGCCCGTCGAGGACGACGGGGGCGACCACGATCAGCGCCACCGCGACGAGGACGAAGACAATGGCGCCCAGGGTCAGGGCCAGGGCGGTGCCGCGGAGCTTGAGGAAACCGCGGGTCTCCTGCTCGTCGTAAGCCAGAGTGATCGTGTTGATCAGGGTCTGGGTGCCGCTCGAAGCGCTCCACAACGCGGCCAGCAGCGCCACGACCAACCCGGCGCTCAGTGTGCTGCCGCCGCCCTGGCTGATCGACATCAGCTGATCGGTGATCAACGGCTGGGCGCTGGACGGGAGCACCGTGGTCAGGCCCGAAAGCCGGCCGGCGACCTCGGCGGGGTCGGCCACCAGCCCGTAGAGGGTCAGCAACGCGATCATGGCGGGGAACAGCGCGAGGAACGCGAAGAAGGCCACGGCCCCGGCGAGCACACTGATGTTGTCGGCACTGCTCTCCTTGAGCGCGCGCCGCACGATCTGACGCCATCCGCCGGCGGGAATCTGGGTCGGGCTCTCGGCGTCGATCCCCGGAGCGGAGGTCTGGACGTTCGCCGGAGACGGCCGGGATGGACCGTCGGTTCGCTCGCTCATCGGCAGGCTATACCCGAACGGAAAGATCACGCCCCAACCGTCGCCGACCTCGACGGAGTGTCGGCCACCGGCTCGGTGGTTCCTGCCGATGTCGGGCCGCTGGGGCCTCTTGATGCCCGGGCCGACGACCCCGTCCAGTCATGATGTGCTGACGGGGCCCAATTGGAGGTCGGTGGCGCGCGTCGGCGCTTCGGGCGGCGCGCACATGTCGTGGAAGTGTCATCGCCGAGCCTGGAGCGCCTGACGGGGCGTGCCGCAGTGGGCACTTGCTCCATGGCGGAATGGTCATGCCAGGGACCCGCACCGAGTCAGCTCGCCTGATGAGAGCGGTGGGAGCGACGCCGACAGATCGCGGGACGGGTGACCGGTGAGAACATGAACGATCGCCGGGCGGCGCAGGACATCCACAGCGCCGAGCTGCTGATGTCGCTGGCTCAGGGACTCACCCGTGAGGAGAGCGCCCCAGCATTGTTGTACCCAGCGGCTGGCGGCGTGTCGTTGCACGCGACCGACCGCGCTACACCACGCCCTCGGGCTTGACCGGCCGGACTTACGAAGCGACGCCGTAGATGCCCTTGATCAACGTAAGAACGCCGACCGCAAGGGGTGATCTCGCGAAGTGGCGCCTCGACGGGACCGGTGCCCCAAGGGGTGGAGGCGTTCTGTGCCTCCGCCCCGGGTGCGCGGAGTCCGCCCGCTGGGGGGCGGGCGGATCAAGCTTCCGGGTCCCGATGAAGACAGTGCCGCCGGAGGCGGCGCATCTGGGGTCATGGCCGCGCGGCCTTGAGCGTCCGTCGTGAGCTGATGTCTGGGGTTCGGCGATGTCGACCACTACAAAGAGTGACTCGAGATCCGCCGTCCGTGGAGGTTTGGGCTCGTTACCCGGGCATCACGTCGCGCCCCCAGACCGGGCACGGCGCCATCAGTGACCGATGCTGACCAGGGGGTGTGCCGTGGGGTCGTTGGCCTCGCCGGTGCTCCCCGGTCGAATCCGGGGAGGAACCGCGTGCGATCAATCACCATTCAACCAGGGCCTCCCGGCCCTCTGCGCAGCCGACTGGCCGCAGCCCTCGTGGTGGGAGCGACCGCCGCCGCGATGACCGTGGCGGTGGCGGTCGGGGCGCCGCCGGCGGCGTCGGCCGCTGAGGCCCCGGTCGGGTTGGGCACGGCGGCGGCCTTCGGGGTGCTGGGCGGCCAGACCGTCACCAACACTGGCCCGTCGATCATCACCGGCGACCTCGGGGTCAGCCCCGGCGCGGCGATCACCGGTTTTCCGCCCGGGCTCGTGATCGGCACCACGCACACGGCGGACGCGGTGGCGCTGCAAGCCCAGTCGGACCTCACCACCGCCTACAACGACGCAGCCGGGCGCACCCCGGCGACGTCCGTATCCAGCGACCTGGGCGGACAGACCCTGGTCGGTGGGGTGTACCACTCGGCGTCGGCCCTGGGTCTGACCGGAACGCTGACCCTGGACGCCCAGGGCGACCCGAATGCGGTGTTCATCTTCCAAGCGGGTTCGACGTTGACCACGGCCCCGAACAGCACCGTGCAGCTCATCAACGGCGCAAGCCCCTGCAACGTGTTCTGGCAGGTGGGTAGCTCAGCGACGCTAGGCACCAACACCACCTTCGTCGGCAACGTCCTCGCGTTGACCTCCGCGACGGTGCAGACCGGAACCAGCGTGTCCGGCCGGGTCCTGGCCCGCAACGGCGCCGTCACCCTCGACACCAACATGATCACCCAGCCGATGTGCACCACGGGCGGCGGCGGTGGCACGGGCGGTGGACCCGGTGGCGGTGGACCCGGTGG
>JAVXWR010000073.1:0-3137 GCA_032230725.1 Actinomycetota bacterium | reverse complement strand
GCCGCCGTCACCCTGCCCCGCGGGGTGCCGACCGGGTTCCACGGCTCCTGGCTCCCGGAGCCCGCCGCGCCGTGAGCCGGCCGGGTCAGGCGCTGCGGACCAGGTCGCGGGCCCGGGCGATCCGGGGCGGCATCGGGGGGTCGGGCAGCAGGCTCGTCGCGCCCCGGACGAGCCGCAGCGCCACCGTGGTGGCGGCGTCGGTGGTCGGCAGGCCGGGCAGTCCGTAGAGCCGCCGGGCCCAGCGGGGCAGCGTCCCGAACGCGAGGCCCGCGATCGTGGACAGCGCGATGGCGGCCGACGCCGGCGCGTGCGGCTGCGGCGTCAGCAGCCCGCCCACCCCGAGCCGGGCCTCGTCGCAGAGCCGCAGCCCGGGGCGGACGCGGTCGAAGTAGGCCGCCATCGCGCGCCGGGACGACGGGACGATCGCCGGGTCGAGGCCCACGACCTGCGCGGCCCGGACGCTCTCGGCGAGGTAGGCGTCGGCGCCGTCGCCGTCGAGGACCCCCGCCCGGCGGGCGACGTCGACGTAGGAGTCGACCTCGCAGGCGTGCACCCAGAGCAGGTTCTCGGGCAGGTCGAGGCGGAAGTCGGTGCCGGTGTCGGGGTCGAAGCCGCGCAGCCCCGCGTGCAGGCGCCGGACGCGGCCTCCCGCAGCCTCGATCTCAAGGGTGCTGCCGAAGGTCCGGGTGCCGACGAACTCGACGGTGCGCTGGAAGCGCGGCCAGGCCTTCTTCGGGTCGAACAGCGCGGAGTTCTGGTAGGTCCCGCGCATCACGCGCGGGTGCAGCGACTGCAGCAGCAGTGCGCGCATCCCGGCGATCCAGAGCACGGGCTCGAGGTGGACCCGCCAGGTCACCGAGTCGGGTCCGAACAGTCCGTCGTCGTGCAGGTCGTCGATCGTGTCCACACCGCTCCCCGGTCGTCGGTCTCCGACGGGCGGTTCCTGGTCGACCGCATCCGACCAGGGCTACCCGCGGGCAAACCGGCGCGGCCGGACGCGGGACCGACGGCTAGAGCTTCTGCATCGGCACGCCGCCGATGAGCATGAGGCGCACGGTGCCGGACGACCCGAAGTCGATCGTCGCCGTCGCCTTCGACCCCACGCCGTCGACCACGGTGACCAGGCCGAGCCCGTACTTGTCGTGGCTGACGCGGTCACCGACCTCGAGGTGCAGGGTCGGCCCGGAGAGGCCCGGCGAGCGCATCGGCGAGGGCCGGGAGCGCGCTCCGGTCAGGTCACGTCCCCAGGAGCGGCCCGACCCGAAGCTCGTCGACGCGCTCGGGGCGGAACGCTCGGGCCCGCTGCGCCGCCAGTCGACGACGTCGGTGGGCAGCTCGTCGAGGAACCGCGACGGCGGGTTGGCCTGGGGCTGGCCGAACGCGGAGCGCATCAGCGCCCGCGAGACGTAGAGCCGCTGCTGGGCACGGGTGATCCCGACGTAGGCGAGCCGGCGCTCCTCGGAGAGCTCGGTCGGGTCGGCGAGCGCGCGCTGGTGCGGGAACACGCCGTCCTCCCAGCCCGTGAGGAACACGACCGGGAACTCCAGGCCCTTGGCGGTGTGCAGCGTCATGAGGGTGACCACGCCGTCGCCGCCGTCGGGGATGGAGTCGGCGTCGGCCACCAGCGAGACGCGCTCCAGGAACGCCTCCAGCGAGCCCGGTTCGGGGAGCCCGTCGTCGGCGACGACGACCCCGGCCGGCACGTCCGCGGCGCCGTCCGTCGTGGCGTCCTCGGCCATCGCCGCGTTCGCCCGCGCGTCGCCCACGAACTCGCGCGCGACGCTGACGAGCTCGGTCAGGTTCTCCAGCCGCGTCTGCTCCTGCGGGTCCTCCGAGTGCTCGAGCTCGGCCCGGTAACCCGACCTGGTGAGCACCGCGTCCAGGGTGTCCGCGACCTCCTCGCCGCTCGCGACCCCCGCGTGCAGTGCGTCGAGCATCTCGACGAAGTCGGCGATGTTGCGCTGCGAGCGGGTGGCGAGGCCGTGGACCTCGCCCGCGGCGGCCCGGCGCAGGGCGGCCGCGAAGGTGACGTGCTCGCGCTCGGCGTGGTCGGCGACGACCGCCTCGGCGCGGTCCCCGATCCCGCGCTTGGGCACGTTGAGGATGCGCCGCAGGGCGACGGTGTCCTCGGGGTTGGAGAGCACCTTGAGGTAGGCGAGCGCGTCCCGGACCTCGCGGCGCTCGTAGAACCGCACCCCACCGACGATCTTGTACGGCATGCCGAGCCGCACGAATACGTCCTCGAAGACGCGGGACGCGGCGTTGGTCCGGTAGAAGACGGCCACCTCGCCGAAGCGGACCTCGCCGCCGTCGACGAGCCGGTCGATCTCGGCGGCGACGAATGCGGCCTCGTCGTGCTCGTTGTCCGCGACGTAGCCGACGACCTTCTCGCCGTCGCCGGAGTCGGTCCACAGCCGCTTGTCCCGGCGGTCCGGGTTGCGGGCGATCACGCCGTTCGCGGCTGAGAGGATCATCTGGGTGGAGCGGTAGTTCTGCTCCAGCAGGATGGTGCGGGCCTGCGGGTAGTCCCGCTCGAACTCGACGATGTTGCGGATCGTGGCGCCGCGGAAGGCGTAGATCGACTGGTCGGCGTCGCCCACCACGCACAGCTCCGCGGGCGGGGTCGACCCGTCCTCCGAGCCGGACGACAGGGCCCGCACCAGCATGTACTGCGCGTGGTTGGTGTCCTGGTACTCGTCGACGAGCACGTGCCGGAAGCGGCGCCGGTAGTGCTCCGCGACGTCCGGGAAGCGGGTCAGCAGGTCGACCGTGCGGGAGATGAGGTCGTCGAAGTCCAGCGAGCGCGACGCCTGCAGCCGCTGCTGGTAGAGCGCGAACACCTCGGCACAGCGCCGCTCGTAGTCGTTGCCCGCCGCGTCCGCCGCCGTGAGCGGGTCGGTCAGCTCGTTCTTCCACGCCGAGATCTGCCCGAGCAGCCCCCGGGGCGGGTAGCGCTTCGGGTCGAGGTCGAGCTGCTTGGTGATGGTGGCGACGAGACGCCGGGAGTCGTCCGCGTCGTAGATCGAGAAGGTGCTCGACAGGTCGAGGTGCTTGTACTCGCGGCGCAGGATGCGCACGCACATGGAGTGGAAGGTCGACACCCACATCGCGTTGGCCCGGCGCCCGACGAGGGCCGT
>JAVXWR010000612.1:0-4430 GCA_032230725.1 Actinomycetota bacterium | reverse complement strand
TGGTCGAGCTGGTGCTCGGGGAGATCATCGCGCTGACCCGCCGGCTGGTCGAGAAGACCCAGCGGATGCACGAGGGCATCTGGGACAAGTCGGCCCGCGGCAGCCACGAGTTCCGCGGCCGGACGCTCGGCATCGTCGGCTACGGCAACATCGGCACCCAGCTCTCGAACATGGCCGAGGCGGTCGGGCTGCGGGTGATCTTCTTCGACACCGCCGACCGGCTGGCCCACGGCAACGCGCGCAAGGTCTCCTCGCTCGACGAGCTGCTCGCCGAGGCGGACGTCGTCACCCTGCACGTGGACGGCCGGCCCGGGAACGCCGGACTGTTCGGTGCCGACCAGTTCGCGCGGATGAAGCCGCGCTCGATCTTCATCAACGCCTCGCGCGGGATGGTCATCGACGACGAGGCGCTGCGGGAGAACATCCTGTCCGGCCACATCGCCGGGGCCGCGATCGACGTCTTCCCGATCGAGCCGAAGGCCCAGGGCGACACGTTCGAGTCCCCGCTGCGCGGCCTCGACAACGTCATCCTCACCCCGCACGTCGGCGGCTCGACCCAGGAGGCGCAGGAGGAGATCGGCGGGTTCGTCTCCACGAAGCTGCTCTCCTACGTCGCCACGGGCGGCACGGCGCTCTCGGTCAACCTGCCCGAGGTCGCGTCGCCGCTGGCGCCCGACTCGTACCGACTGGCCTACCTGCACACCAACAAGCCCGGCGTGCTGGCGGGGATCAACCAGCTGATCCACGAGGTCGGGGTGAACGTGGTGAGCCAGGCGCTCTCCACGCGGGGCGACCACGGGTACGTCGTCGTCGACACCGATGCCCCGATCCCGGAGGACGCACTCTCCGACCTGCGCCGCGCCCCGCAGACCGTCTGGCTCCGCACCTGGGCACCCTGATCTCACTTGATCAGCTTCTGCACCTCGCGGAACGCCGGGTTCCGGCTCGACCCGAGCCACTCGAAGACGACCATCTCGGTGGTCACCACGTCGACGCCGTGAGCCCGCATCCGGGCCAGCGCCGCGTCGCGGTTCTCCGGCGACCGGCTCCCGACGGCGTCGGCGACCACGGCCACGTCGTGACCGGACGCCCGCAGCGCGAGCACGGTGGCCAGCACGCACACGTGGGCCTCGCAGCCGCACACCACGACCGTCGCGCCCGGGAAGGCGAGGTCCGCGGCGAAGGTCGACTTCGCGACGGCGGGGGTTCCCAGCAGAGCGGCGACCGGCTCGACCGTGGGCCCGAGCTTGTCGGGGTCCTGCTCGGTGGTGGTCACGGCGACGTCGAGGCGCGTGGCCGCCTGCACCAGGCGCGCCGCGTTGTCGAGCACCCGCGGCGCTCCGGAGATCGCGGGCATCAGCCGTTCCTGCAGGTCGACGACCAGCAGGACCGAGGACCCGGCGGAGAGCAGCGGCACGACGCGACCCTAGGCGCGCTTGCGGTGCGACCGCACGACCCGTAAGCCCATCGACCATGACCAGCGAAGCGGGGCTCACCGCCCGCGTCGAGCACTACCGGGAACGGTTCGCCACCTTCCTCACCGTCGAGGTCGGGCCGGCCGAGGAGGAGCTGGCGAGCCGCGACGTCGGCACCCCGTACAACCCGCGCCTCGACGACGCCGGGCGCATGCACCCGGTGGTGTGGGAGGCGCGGCGCGAGGTCCAGCGGCGCTCGGCCAAGGCCGGGCTGTACTCCCCGCACGTCGGGGAGGCGTCCGGCGGCGGGGGCTTCACGCGGGCCGAGATGGCGCACGTCGAGGAGTTCGTCTACCGGCGCAGCGGCCTCGGGCTGGGCCTCGCCGCGCTGGGGTGGACCGAGGGCGCCAACCCCGCGATCGAGCACTGCTCGCCCACGGCCCGGCAGCGCTGGCTCGACCCCCTGGTCGCCGGGGAGATCACGGCCGCGTTCGCGAACACCGAGACCTCGGTCGGCACCGACGTCCTCGCGATGGAGACCCACGCCCGCCGCGACGGGTCCGACTGGATCCTCGACGGGAACAAGGCGTGGATCACCAACGCCCACTTCGCCGACGTCCTGCAGGTCACCGCCGTCACCGAGCCCGGCGCCGGCACCCGCTCGCTGACGATTTTCCTCGTCGACGCGAACGCGCCCGGCGTCACCCGCGGGCGCGACATCCCGACGATGCTCGACGACGGCCTCACCGGCGAGCTGCACTTCGACGGCGTCCGGATCCCCGCCGAGGACGTCGCGGGGGAGCCCGGGGACGGGTTCGCGCTGGCGATGGCGTGGATCAACTGGCGCCGGATGTGCCGCGGCGGGATGTGCGCCGGGTGGGGCGCGTGGCTGCTCGAGCGGGCGGTCGACCGGGCGCGCACCCGTACGTCCGGCGGGAAGCCCATCGCCGAGCTGCAGGCCGTGCAGCACCTCCTCGCGGACATGGACGCCGACGTCTACGCCGCCCGGGCCGCGTCGCTCGCCGCGCAGGTCGAGCTCGACGAGCTCTCCGGCGGTCCCTACGGCATGCCGCTGCACCCGGATGCGCCGCGCCTGATGAGCCTGATCAAGGTCATCAACGACGAGGCGTTCTTCCGCGTCGCCGACCGTGCCGTCCAGGTCCACGGTGGCGCCGGCCTGCGTCTCGGCTCGCCCGAGGAGAAGCTCTTCCGGCTGGCCCGCAACCTCAGGATCCCGGCGGGCACCGTCGAGATCCAGCGGAACGCGATCGCGCGCGGGCTGCTGCGCGCGCATCGGTGAGCACGATGAGTCTGGCGGCGGTCACCGGGCGCTTCCAGCCCGTCCACGCCCAGCACCTCGAGCTCTTCGCCCACGCCCTGCGCGACCACGACGAGCTCGTCGTCGCCGTCACCAACCCGGACACCGGCGCCCGGCGTCGGGAGGCGACCTCCGCGCACCGGCACACCGACGCCGCCAACCCGTTCACCTACTACGAGCGGCTGCGCCTGCTCACCGCCGCGCTCGCGGGCGCCGGGCTGGCCGAGCGCACCGTCGTCGTGCCCTTCGACCTGACCCGGCCGGACCTCTGGTCGCAGTACGTCCCGCGGCACGCGCACCAGTACGTCCGCGCCTACTCGGCGTGGGAGACGGACAAGGCGGCCCAGCTGGAGGCGGGGGGCTACGCGGTGACGGTGCTCGACGGCGACCCCGACGCCAAGCTCGACGCGAGCGCGATCCGGGCGGCGTTCGCTGACGGATCCTGGGCCGCGATGGTCCCGACGGCGACCCTGCCGGTCCTGCGCACGCTCCTGGCGGCCCGGTGACGGGGGCCGGGCACCGACGGGCGCCCGGGTACGGCGAGACCCAGCCGCGCCTCGTCGACGATCGGCTGCCGGTCGTGCTCGTCGTCCTCGACGGCCTGGGGGACCGGCCGGTGCCCGAGCTGGGCGATCGGACGCCGGCGGAGGCCGCGCACACCCCGGTCCTGGACGCGCTCGCCGCACGCGGGTGCTCGGGCTGGCACCTGCCGTTCGGCTGGGGCCGCGCGCCCGCCTCCGAACTGGCGCACTGGGCGATGTTCGGGTTCGCCGACGTGCCCTTCCCCGGGCGCGCGGTGCTGGAGGCGCTGGGCGCCGGGATCGACGTACCGCTCGGGACGGCGGTGACCCACGCGGCGCTGCGGACCTCGCACGTCGACCCCGACGGGCGGGTGTGGATCACCGGGCGGACCGGGCGGGACGACGCCGAGGACGCCGCCGCGCTGCTCGACGCGCTCGGACCGGTCGCGGCGCGCCACGGCGCGGACCTGGTCCCGCTCGGTGGGCGGGGCGAGGCGCTGCTGGTGCTGCACGGCCACGACGACGGCGCGGTCACCGACTCCGACCCGTTCTTCGAGGACCGCCACCCGTGGCTGCGGGTGCTCCCGTGCGAACCCGCCTCCGGTGACGGGTCGGCGGCGGCCACCGCCACGACAGTCAACGCGCTGCTCCTCGACGCCCGCGCCGCCCTGCGCGACCACCCGCGCAATCGGACCCGTCGCCCGCGTCCCGCGCTCGACGTCCTGACGACGAAGTGGTCGGGCCGCCGCGACCCGCTCCCGGACGTCGTCGCGCAGACCGGGGTGGCCGGCGCCGCCGTCACCAGCACCCGGCTCTACCGCGGGCTCGCCCGCCTGCTCAGCATGGCGTCGAGCCACCTCCCGCCCCTCGCCGACGCCGGGCAGGACCTGCGGGCGCGGCTGGAGTGCGCCGAGGAGCTGATCGCGGCCGGCGCCCGGTTCGTCCACGTGCACACCAAGGCCACCGACGACGCGGGCCACACCAAGGAGCCGCGCGCCAAGCTCGACGTTCTCGAGGCCGCCGACCCCGGGCTGGCGGGCCTGCTCGCGCTCGCCGACCGCGCCGTCGTCGCCGTCACCGGCGACCACGCCACGCCGTCGACGGGCGGGGTGCTGCACACCGGCGACCCGACCCCGCTCGTCGTCGCCGGACCGACCGTGCGGCCCGACCCGGTGA
>JAVXWR010000611.1:0-2624 GCA_032230725.1 Actinomycetota bacterium | reverse complement strand
CTGCACCTCGTACATGTCGAGCATGTTCTTGACGTTGGCCCGGATGAAGTCGAGCGTCTCGCAGGCCGCGTCGATGTCGGCCTGGTAGGTGGTTTTCGACAGTTCGAGCATGGTGGCGGCGTTGAGCTTCGCCCGCCACGGGCCGTGCTCGAGCATGTCGGCCGCGCGCAGGAACGGCGCCACCCGCTCCTCCCACGGCAGCCGTCCCCACCAGGTGCTGGCCGCCAGCGCGGCGTCGATCGCCCGCTGGGTCTCCGCGGCGCCGGCCCAGTGCGCGGTGCCGAGCTGCACCTTGT
The DNA here is from genome assembly GCA_032230725.1 of Actinomycetota bacterium. GTDB lineage: Bacteria > Actinomycetota > Actinomycetes > Mycobacteriales > Pseudonocardiaceae > Actinomycetospora. Next base: position 2,328 of record JAVXWR010000611.1, on the reverse strand, counting down.
GCTCGTGCGGCGTGACGATCGGGACGCGCCGCTCGGTGCGGACGTCCTTGCCGTCGATGACGTTGACGACCTCCCAATCGGTGCCGCGCACCTCGGCCAGCGCGGCCGCCGTGGCCGCGCGCTCGGGGGAGCCCGGGGCGAACGAGAGGGGGGTCGTCGGGGCGACGGGGAACAGCGGCGTGCGGGCGGCGGGAGCGGTCATCGCGGCGACCTCGAATCGAGAGGGTTTTGAGCTGTCGACTCGACGCTAGGACCGGCAGCCCGCGGAGGCTTCGGTTCCGCGGCGGAAACTTCCCCCGTAGATTCCTACGATTGTCGAAAGGCCCGGGGCGCGGGGAGAAGATTGGCGGCGGTGTGGCGGACGTACAGCAGCAGGTTGAGGCGCTGGCCCGGACGTTGGGCTGCCCCGTCCTGGTCGAGGACCCGCAGCACCGCCCGCTGTGGTGGAGCGCGCAGGGCGAGATCGACGGAGTCCGCTCGCGGACGATCCTGCAGCGCGAACCGCCGCCGGAGGCCGCCGCGCTGGTGACGAAGCTCGGGCTCGCCGATGCCGTCGGCCCCGTCCGCACGCCGGCGCTGCCCGACGTCGACATGTCCGAGCGCTGGTGCGTGCCGCTGCGCGGCGGGCGGGAACTGCTCGGCTACCTGTGGGTCAGCGACGCCGAGGGGCGAGTGGGTGCCGACGATCTCGCGCCGGTGCTCGCGTGCGCGGAACTTGCCGCCCGCACCCTCGGCCGCAGCCGGCCGAGCCAGGAGGAGCGCGAACAACGACGGGCTCGACTACTCATCCGGCTCGCCGCCGGGCCCGACCCGTCCAGTGCCGGCGAACTCATCGACCTCGAGCGGCTTGCCGAGAACGCGACCGTCGCGGTCGACGCACCTCTGACGGCCGGAGGCTGGGCCCTGCCCAACAGCATGAGCGTCCACGTCGACCCTTCCCCGGAGGCCTCGCACACCAGTGGCCCACCGGTGCCACTGGCCGATCTCGCCACGGCCGTCGCCCGCGCCGCCTCCACGCTGCGGGCGCTGCGGGCGGGGGCGCGCCTCACCCGCCCGTCCTGGGACGCGCTCGGGTCCTGGCATCTCATCGTCTCCGCCCCGCCGGAACTCGCACCCGGTGATGTTCACTCCGGCGCGGACGTGCTCCTCGCCCAGAAGCGGCCCGACTTGCTGGTCACTGCCCGGTGCGTGCTCGACAACGGTGGCGACGTCACGCTGAGCGCGGAACTTCTGCACATCCACCGCACCACGCTCTACTACCGCATCGACCGCATCGAGGCACTCACCGGAGTGAACCTGCGGCTGGCCGCCGGGCGCGACGATCTGCACCTGGCGCTGCGGCTGGCGGCGTACCGTCTCGTCGACTGATGCTTTTTCCGACTGCTGTCGAAAGGTTGACGGCGGAGTTCCGCGCCGACGCCGAAGCCGCCGGGCCGCCCGCCTTCTAGCGTCACTGACACCGCGCCGTCGACAGGCGCCCGTCCCGGCCGGAGGCGCCCATGAGTTCCGACACCGCCGTGGACGTCGTGGTGATCGGGGCCGGTGCCATCGGCGCCAGCAGCGCATTCCGTCTCGCCGAGGCCGGACTGCGGGTGGCGGTGATCGAGGCCCTGGACGGGCCGGCGGCGGGAAGCACCGGCCGGTCGTTCGCGTCCATCCGCGGCCAGTGGGCCGACGACCTGAACATCGAACTGTCGTGGCGCAGCATTCAGGCCTTCCGCGACTTCCCGGCCACGTACGGCGTCGACGTCGGCTACCGGCCGTCGGGCTATTTGCTGCTCGTCAGCGATCCGTTGTGGGCAGCGCAGCTGGACGCCGTCGAACGGCAACGCGCGCACGGAGTCCCGGTCGAGGTCCTCTCCTTCGACGCCGCCCAACAGATCACCCCCTTCGAGGTGACCGGTCTGGGTGGCGTGACCTGGGGAGCCGCCGACGGCGTCGTCGACCCGCACCTCGTGACCAGCGCCTGGATCGAGCTCGCCCGCGACCGTGCCGCGACGGTGTCCTATCGGCGACCGGTCACTGCGATCGAGCAGACCGCTGACGGCGGTTGGGCGGTGCGCGCGGGTGATCGTGCCGTCACCGCCCAGTTCCTTGTCAACGCCGCCGGCGGCTGGGCCGGTGAGGTCGCCGCGCTGGCCGGTTTCGAGGTACCGGTCGTGCACTCGCGGCGCAACGTCTTCTCGACCGCACCAGGCGCCGTGCCGGCGCCGCTGCCGATGACGGTGGATTTCAGTTCCGGGGTGTACTTGCGCAGTGAGGGTCCGCGGCTGCTGTTCGGCGGCGCCCGCCCCGACGAGGTCGACCGCTACAACGTCGACGTCGACT
>JAVXWR010000909.1:0-3756 GCA_032230725.1 Actinomycetota bacterium | reverse complement strand
GACCGCTTCGAGGACGTCGCGAAACAGGTGAACAGTATTGTGATCGAGAATGTTTGATCGCGCGCCATGAGCTATTCCGTTCTGGCACCGGCGGCGCTTTTCGGGCTGATCGCGATCGCGCTGTTTTTCGATTTCCTCAACGGCTTGCACGATGCGGCGAATTCGATTGCGACCATCGTTTCAACGCGCGTTCTGCCGCCGCGTTACGCGGTGTTCTGGGCGGCCTTCTTCAATTTCATCGCGTTTCTGTTCTTCGGGCTCCACGTCGCGCAGACGCTTGGCACCGGAATCATCGAGCCAAGTCTCGTCGACGCTCACGTCACCTTTGCGGCCCTTATGGGCGCGATCGTTTGGAACATCGTCACCTGGGTGTTCGGCATCCCTTCAAGTTCCTCGCACGCGCTGGTCGGCGGGCTTGTCGGAGCCGGGGTGGCAAAAGCAGGCCTCCCCGCGATCGTGTGGAGCGGGTTGTCGAAGACCAGCGCGGCCATTGTGCTGTCGCCCTTAGCCGGATTCGCGCTCGCTCTCGCTCTCGTCCTTCTTGTGTCTTGGATTTTCGTGCGGTCGACCCCGTTCGCGGTCGACAGCACGTTTCGCAAACTGCAATTCGTCTCGGCTTCGCTCTATTCGCTGGGCCACGGCGGCAACGACGCGCAAAAGACGATGGGGATCATCGCCGCGCTGCTTTACCAGCAGGGCGTGTACCAGGGCACCTTCCACGTCCCGCTTTGGGTCGTACTGGCGTGCCAAGCTGCGATGGCGTTCGGGACGCTCTTTGGCGGCTGGCGTATCGTGCGGACCATGGGGTCGCGGATCACCCGCCTCAGTCCCATGCAGGGCTTTTGTGCCGAAGCGGGCGGAGCCATGACGCTTTTCGCGGCGACATGGTGGGGCGTCCCGGTCTCGACCACGCACACGATCACGGGTGCGATCGTCGGCGTTGGAGCCGCGCGGCGCACCTCTGCAGTTCGCTGGGGAGTCGCCAGCAATATCGTCATCGCCTGGGTGCTCACCCTGCCGGCGACGGCCCTCGTGGCGGGCTTGATTTACACGGCTACGAAGTGGATCGGCTGATCCGCATCCGCCGCGACATGCAGGACATGTTATTTTCCTGCGCCTGATCACGGCTTAGACAGACGTGCAGGAGGAATTCAGGGCGAATTGAATCAGAAGAACAAGCCTGGAAGGCCGGTGGGCGAAGCGCGTTTGCAGGTCGCGACAGTACCGGTGCGTCAAGACCCGGACCGCCAGTGGCAGGTCTTGTTGATCACCTCGCGCGAGACACACCGCTGGGTTATCCCCAAGGGATGGCCGATGAAAGGCCGCACAGACGCGCAAGCGGCCGCCCGCGAGGCCTTCGAAGAGGCCGGCGTTGAGGGCCGCGTCCGCAAGAAGCCGGTCGGGAAATACCAATATTGGAAGCGGGGCGTATCCGAGTTCATGCTTTGCGAGGTCACTGTGTTTCTGCTGGAGGTGAAAGCGCAGCTTGAGACCTGGCCGGAAAAAGGCCAGCGGCGCTTGCAATGGTTTCCCATCGATGTGGCGGCACAGTTGGTGGAAGAACCCGGCCTGAGTGCCGTGCTTTCCAAGCTGGAGACGCGTTTAAGCCGAAGCGAGAAGCGCTCATAAATGCGTCGTATCGAACCGCGCGCGGGATCGAATTGCCGCAGAAGACAGCGCTTGAACATTCGCTCCGTCCGGCAGAGATCAGTCCAAGGCGATTAGATGCGAAGATCGAGATGAATGGCCTTTCAGCCACATCCCTAAGGGCGAGCCGCGATCGCTTCGCAGTCACGCTGTTTGCTCGTGCAAAGCGGGCTGCTGTGATCGGAGCCGCGCTCGGTCTGTCGGGCTGCAAGAGCGGCATTCTCGACCCGCAGGGGCCGATCGGCAGCGCCGAAAAAACCATCCTGCTGAATTCGCTAGCAATCATGCTGGCGATCGTGATCCCCACGATTCTCGCCACCTTGTGGTTCGCGTGGTGGTTTCGCGAGTCGAACCCAAGGGCCCGCTATCTCCCGGACTGGGCCTATTCCGGGCGCATCGAACTCGTCGTTTGGTCGATCCCGACACTGGTCATCATCTTTCTCGGCGGCATCACGTGGATCGGCTCGCACGAACTCGATCCTGCCGCAGCCATGCCGTCGAAGACGAAGCCGCTCGAAGTGCAAGTCGTTTCGCTCGATTGGAAGTGGTTGTTTATCTATCCCGAGCAAGGCATCGCCACGGTCAATCAGTTGGTTGTTCCCGCGGAAACGCCGATCCATTTTTCCCTGACTTCGGCGAGTGTGATGAACGCGTTCTTCGTCCCGCAACTCGGAAGCATGATTTACACGATGAACGGCATGACGACGCAGCTTTATCTGCAGGCGGATCGGCAGGGCGATTTCTACGGCCGATCGAGCCATTTCAGCGGCGACGGCTTTCCTGGCATGGAATTTACATTGCGTGCCGTCGCGAGCGATGCGTTCGAGGCTTGGGCCCGCGGCGCGCAGAACGGCGGGCCCGCTCTCGACAAAGCCGCTTATACCGAACTCGCCAAACAAAGCATGGACGTGAAGCCGATGATCTTCGGTTCCACCGATCCGCATCTCTTTCAAGCAATCGCGACGCAGGCGCTGCCGGCAGCGCCCGGCCCTCAGGTTGGTCGCCCAGAGCCGAACGTCTCGGCACGGCCGGGAGGTTAAGATGTTCGGCAAGCTGACTTGGCAGGCCATTCCGTTTGACCAGCCAATCCCCATGGTCGCGTCGGGCATCGTTGCCTTGGTCATTTGCGGCGTTCTTGCCTGGGTCGTTCTTGCCGGACACCTGCCCTATCTTTGGCGGGAATGGATCACCAGCGTCGATCACAAGCGCATCGGCGTCATGTATACGCTGCTGGCCGTCGTGATGCTGCTGCGTGGTTTTGCCGACGCGGTCATGATGCGTTCGCAGCAGGCGGCCGCGTTCCATTCGCCGGGCTTCCTGCCCCCTGAACATTACGATCAGGTCTTCTCGGCGCATGGGACGATCATGATCTTTTTCGGCGCGATGCCGTTCGTGATCGGCTTGATGAACTTCGCCGTGCCGCTGCAACTGGGTGTGCGGGACGTTGCCTTTCCGACACTCAACTCGGTCGGCTTCTGGCTGACCGCGACGGGCGCCCTGCTGGTCAATATTTCCCTTGTGATCGGCGAATTCGCCCGCACTGGATGGCTGCCTTATCCCCCACTGAGCGAGGCGCAATATTCTCCCGGCGTCGGTGTCGACTATTATCTCTGGGCGATTCAAATCTCCGGGATTGGAACGCTGCTCACGGGGATCAATCTCGTCACAACCATCCTGAAGATGCGTGCGCCCGGCATGGATTATCTGCGCATGCCGATGTTCTGCTGGACCTCGCTTGCATCGAACCTGCTTATCGTGGCCGCCTTCCCCGTGCTTACCGCCACACTGGCGATGCTGACGCTCGATCGCTACCTCGGCTTTCATTTCTTCACCAACGAAGCCGGCGGCAACATGATGATGTTCATGAACCTCATCTGGGCCTGGGGACATCCAGAGGTTTACATTCTGGTTCTGCCGGCCTTCGGCATCTTCTCGGAGGTGATTTCCACTTTCTCGAGCAAGCCGCTCTTCGGCTACCGCTCGATGGTCATGGCGACGCTGTTCATCTGCCTCGTCTCGTTCATGGTATGGCTGCATCACTTCTTCACGATGGGCGCCGGCGCCGACGTGAACGCCGTCTTCGGCATTGCCACCAGCATCATCGCCGTC
>JAVXWR010000069.1:0-6241 GCA_032230725.1 Actinomycetota bacterium | reverse complement strand
CGCAGCCGCGCCGCCTCCCCGTCCGCCCGCGCCGCACCCGTCGTCGCGACGTGCACCCGGGAGGGCACGATCCCGACGGAGAAGTACGGCACCGACCCCGGATCGACGTCCTCGAACCACCCCTGCCGCTCGCTCGTCGTGCTCGCCCGCTCGACGTAGCGGGCCTCGTCCGCCCGCCCGGAGCGCCGCAGGGCCTCCCGGACGCCGGTGAACGTCCGGCCGAGCTTCATCACCGCGGCCGCGTCGGTGTCGGCGAGCCGGCGGGCCAGCTCGTCCTCGCCCAACGTGCCCGGCAGGACCGTCAGGACCTCGTCGCGCTCCACCAGCGGGGTCCCGAGCGCGGCGCTGGCCGCGGACACACTCGTGACCCCGGGCACGACCTCGGCCCGGTAGCGGTGCGCCAGCCGCTTGTGCAGGTGCATGTAGGAGCCGTAGAAGAACGGGTCGCCCTCCGCGAGCACGACGACGTCGCGCCCGGCGTCGAGGTGCGTGGCGAGTCGGGCGGCCGCGTCGGTGTAGAAGGCGTCGATGAGCCCCTGGTAGTCGTCGGTCGACTCGGTGGTCACCGGGTAGGTGAGGGCCTCCTCGACCTGCGTGCCCAGGTACTGCGCTGCGATCGCCCGCGCGTTCGACCGCCCGTGCCGCGCGCAGTGGTAGGCCACGACGTCCGCGGACCGGATCAGGTCGACCGCCCGCACCGTCATCAGCCCGGGGTCCCCGGGACCGACCCCGACCCCGTAGAGCCGCCCTGCCGTGGCGCCCTCGTTCACGCGCCCGCGCCCAGGGCCAGCGCGTTCACCGCGCCCACCGTCATCGCCGAGCCGCCGCGGCGCCCGTGCACCACGACGTGCTCGAGCCGGGCCGGGTGCCCCGCCAGCGCCGCCTTCGACTCCATCGCCCCCACGAACCCCACGGGCAGTCCGAGCACGACGGCGGGTCGCGGCGCCCCGGCCCCGATCAGCTCGAGCAGCCGGAAGAGCGCGGTCGGGGCGTTGCCGATCGCGACGACCGCGCCCTCGAGCAGCGGGAGCCAGAGGTCGAGCGCGGCGGCGGACCTCGTCGTGCCCAGCGCGGCCGCCTTCGCCGGGACGTCCGGGTCGTTGAGGGTGCAGACGACGTCGTTGCCCGCCGGCAGGAACCGTCGGGTGATGCCCGAGGCGACCATCATCGCGTCGCAGAGCACCGGGGCGCCCGCGCGCAGTGCGTCGTGAGCGGCCGCGACGGCGCCGGGGGAGACGACGGTGTCGGCGGCGAGGTCGGTCATCCCGCAGGAGTGGATCATGCGGACGGCGAGGTCGTGCGCGTCGCCCGGGAGGTGGGAGAGGTCGGCCTCGGCGCGGATGATCGCGAAGGAGCGCCGGTAGATCTCCGCGCCGTCGGCGACGTAGGCCGGGACGGCGGGGGAGTCGGGCTCGTGGATCACGCCGCCGTGCTGGGCCACACTGCCCGAGGTCATCCGGTCACCCTTCCCGAGCGGACCACGGTGCGATAGGTCCCTCGCCGTCCGTCCCCGGGCTCGTCCGCCGCAAGAGCCTCGATCACCGCCACCCGTCCGCCCGGTGTCCCGCACGCCCGCGCGCACCCCACCCAGTGCTGGCGCACCGTGCCCCCGACGTGGCCCGAGGCGACGGCGGCGGCGAGATCACCGCGCACGTCGGCGTGCGACTTGGCGCACCGCGGCGCGCCCACGCAGGCCGAGACACCGCGCCAGCGCGACGCCGGGTCGGTCTCGGCGAGGCCCTCGAGCCTGCGGGCGGCCTCGGTGGGATCGGGCAGGCCCCGCAGGACGAGGGTCCGCCAGGGCGTGGCGCGCAGGGTGACGCCCGCGGTGAGCAGGCCGACCAGCACGGCGACCAGGGGGAGGTCGAGCTCGCCGAGGCGGGGAAGGACCTCGAGGGTGCCGTCGTCGCGCGGGCCGAGGGCGGTCGGGTCGGCGGGTCCGGGGGTCAGCAGGGGGGTCACGACGTCAGGCGTGGTGCGGTCACGGACGTCGGCGACGAGCGCGTCGCGGGTGGCCGCGTCGAGCTCGCGGACCCGCCAGGCGGTGTCGCGGCGGGTGGTGAAGGAGTCGATCGCGGCGAGGGCGAGCGCGGCGGGGTCGGGGTGGCGCAGGCCGGTGTCGAGGACGCCGTGGGGGCCGTCGAGCAGGAGCGCGGCGTCCGGGTCCTCGCCGAGTGGGCGCTCCTGGGGCGCCTGACCCGTCGTCGAGCCCGGTACAGGCCCACTCGATGCGAGGACGACCGTGATGTCGGCGCCCTGGCCGGACACGTCCCCCGTCGTGAACGCCGCTTGTCGGACGTCCGAGCCAGGGGAGCACGCCGAGAGGGAGACTTTCCTGACCTCCGTGGCCCGGTCCTCCAGCGCCACGAGCAGCCGGCCCGGGATGTCGACCCGTCCCCGCAACGCCGCCGCCACCTGCGCCGCGACCGCGTCGAGCCGGGTCGACCGGGGCGAGGCGAGCAGCCCGCAGGGGACGTCGCGTCCGCTGGTGTCGAGCAGGGCCTCGGGCCGGTGGGCCCGCAGGGCGTCCGCGAGGTCGTCGGCGGTGCTTCCCGCGAGGCCGCGGACCTGCAACGATCCGCGTGAGGTCAGCTCGAGGGGTGAGCCGCCGACGGCCGCTGCGCCGGCCAGCAGGCGCAGCTCGTCCGCGCTGATCGCCCCACCCACCGGCCGGAAGCGCGCGAGGGCCCCGTCGGCCGCGTCGTGCCGGCGCCAGGCCCCGGGGCACGCGTCGGGCCGGGAGCGGAGCATGGTCACACAGTACGGGGCGATGGCCCAGCACCTAGTCAGATGGTGAGATGTCGGACGTGCTCCTCCTCCTCTCGACGTCCGACACCGACCTCCGCTCGGCCCGGGCCGGGAGCGAGGGCGGCGTCGTGCCGTGGCGGTGGGCGAACCCCGCGCGGGTGGACCCGCAGCAGGACCTGCCCGGGCTGCTCGAGGGCGTGGACCTCGTCGTGGTGCGCCTCCTCGGTGGGCGCCAGGCGTGGGAGGCGGGGCTCGACGCGCTGCTCGACCGGGCCTCGCAGCCGCGCCCCGTCGTCGTGCTCGGCGGGGAGCAGGCGCCGGACGCGCAGCTGATGGAGTCCTCGACGGTGCCGGTGGGCGTCGCGACCCAGGCGCACCTCTACCTCGCCCAGGGCGGTCCGGACAACCTGCGCGAGCTCGCGGCGTTCCTCTCCGACACCGTGCTGCTCACCGGGCACGGCTTCGCCCCGCCGGAGGAGCTGCCCACGTGGGGTCGGCTGCCGGGCTGGGACGGGGCCGCACGTGAGGAAGGAGCCGTTCTGACGTCAGGTGTCAGCAACGGTCCGTCGCTGACGGCACCCCGCGTCGCCGTCGTCTACTACCGCGCCCACCAGATGGCCGGGAACACCGCGTTCGTCGACGCCCTGTGCCACGCCGTCGTCGACGCCGGCGGGGTCCCCGAGCCGCTGTTCTGCTCGAGCCTGCGCGCCCCCGACGAGGAGCTCGTCGAGCGCCTTCGCCACGCCGACGTCCTCGTCACGACGGTGCTCGCGGCCGGCGGGTCGCGGCCCGCCTCGGCGTCGGCCGGGGAGGACGACGAGTCGTGGGACACGGGCGCCCTGGCCGCCCTCGACGTCCCGATCCTCCAGGCGCTCTGCCTCACCCGCAGCCGCGAGGAGTGGCGCGGCGACGACGACGGCGTGAGCCCCCTCGACGCCGCCAACCAGGTCGCCGTCCCGGAGTTCGACGGCCGCATCATCACGGTGCCCTTCAGCTTCAAGGAGATCGACGGCGACGGGCTGCCGGTCTACGTCGCGGATCCCGAGCGGGCCGCCCGGGTGGCCGGCCTCGCCGTGCGCCACGGTCGGCTGCGCCACCTGCCCAACGCGGACAAGAAGATCGCCCTGATCCTCTCCGCCTACCCGACGAAGCACGCCCGTATCGGCAACGCCGTCGGGCTGGACACCCCGGCCTCCGTCGTCGCTCTCCTCGACGCGATGCGCGAGGCCGGCTACGTCGTCGGCTCGCCCGAGCAGCCCGTCCCCGGTCTCGAGGAGCACGACGGCGACCTGCTCATCCGCGCCCTCATCGCCGCCGGCGGCTACGACCAGGACTGGCTGACCGAGGAGCAGATGGCGGCCAACCCGGTCCGGATCGACGCCGCCGAGTACACGAGGTGGTTCGGGACCCTGCCCGCCGACTTCCGGGAGGGCATCGAGGAGCACTGGGGTCCGGCGCCGGGCTCGATGTTCCTCGACGACGCGACCGGCGAGCCTGCGATCGTCCTCGCCGCCCTGGTCCGCGAGCACGTCGTGATCATGATGCAGCCGCCGCGCGGGTTCGGGGAGAACCCGATCGCGATCTACCACGACCCCGACCTGCCCCCGAGCCACCACTACCTCGCCGCCTACCGCTGGCTGCAGGCCGGCTTCGGCGCCGACGCCCTCGTGCACGTCGGCAAGCACGGCAACCTCGAGTGGCTGCCGGGCAAGACGGCGGCCCTGTCCGCCTCCTGCGCGCCCGACCCGATCCTCGGCGACCTCCCGTTGGTCTACCCGTTCCTCGTCAATGACCCGGGCGAGGGCACCCAGGCCAAGCGCCGCGCCCACGCCACCCTCGTGGACCACCTCGTGCCGCCGATGGCCCGCGCGGAGTCCTACGGCGACCTCGCGCGCCTCGAGCAGCTGCTCGACGAGTACGCCTCGATCCAGGCCATGGACCCCGGCAAGATCGAGGCCATCCGCGGCCAGATCTGGCAGCTCATCCAGGCCGCGAAGCTCGACCACGACCTGGGCGTGAACGACCAGCCCGACGACGAGCGCTTCGACGAGTTCGTCATGCACCTCGACGGCTGGCTCTGCGAGATCAAGGACGCCCAGATCCGCGACGGCCTGCACGTGCTCGGGCGCGCCCCGGCCGGCCAGGAGCGGGTCGACATGGTGCTGGCGATCCTGCGGGCGCGGCAGATGTGGTCGGGCGTGCAGTCCCTCCCCGGGCTGCGGGAGGCACTGGGTCTCGATGAGAGCGCAGGGGCCGCGGTCCGCGTGGACGTCGACCGCGCCGAGGAACTGGCGCACAGCCTCGTCGTCGGGATGGAGAAACGGGACTGGGCCGTGGACGAGGCCCCGGACGTGGCACTGGAGGTGCTGGGGGAGCCGACGGACGACGTCGGAGACGGAGCGCAGCGGAGCTCGACCATCGAGACCGTCGTGCGGATCCTGCGCTTCGCCGCCACCGAGGTCGTCCCGCGGCTGGCCCGGACCACCGAGGAGATCGACGGCGTCCTGCACGCCCTGGACGGCGGGCACGTCCCCGCCGGGCCGTCCGGCTCGCCGTTGCGCGGGCTGGTCAACGTGCTCCCGACCGGCCGGAACTTCTACTCCATCGACCCGCGCGCGGTCCCGTCCCGGCTGGCCTGGGAGACCGGGCAGATGCTCGCGGACTCGCTGCTCGAGCGGTACCGCGCGGACCACGACGGCGAGTGGCCCACTTCCGTCGGCCTCTCACTGTGGGGGACCGCGGCGATGCGCACGAGCGGCGACGACATCGCCGAGGCGCTGGCGCTGATGGGCGTGCGGCCGGTGTGGGACGAGGCGTCGCGGCGGGTGACGGGGCTGGAGGTCACCCCGACCGAGGAGCTGGCGCGACCGCGCGTCGACGTCGTGCTGCGCATCTCCGGGTTCTTCCGCGACGCCTTCCCGCACGTGGTGGCGACGATGGACGACGCGGTGCAGCTCGTCGCGGCGCTGGAGGAGCCCGACGAGGACAACTTCGTCGCGGCCCACGCCCGCGCGGACGCGGCGTCGGGCAGCAGCTGGCAGCAGGCCACCACGCGCATCTTCGGCTCGCCGCCCGGGGCGTACGGGGCGGGGCTGCTGCAGGCGATGGACTCCCGCGACTGGCGCGGCGACGCCGACCTCGCGGCGATCTACACGACGTGGGGCGGGCACGCGTACGGGCGCGACCGCAACGGCGAGTCGGCCGTCGAGGAGATGAACGCGGCCTACCGGCGGATCGCGGTGGCGGCGAAGAACATCGACACCCGCGAGCACGACATCGCCGACTCCGACGACTACTACCAGTACCACGGCGGCATGATCGCGACGGTCCGCGCGCTCACCGGGGCTGCGCCCGCGGCCTACGTCGGGGACTCCACGCGCCCCGAGGCGGTGCGCACGCGCTCGCTGGTCGAGGAGACGGCGCGGGTCTTCCGCAGCCGCGTCGTGAACCCGCGCTGGATGGCCGCGATGCGCCGCCACGGCTACAAGGGCGC
>JAVXWR010000914.1:0-5267 GCA_032230725.1 Actinomycetota bacterium | reverse complement strand
CGGAGACCTCGACCTCGTCGGCGTGCAGCCCGTTGCGCTTCAGCTGCCTGGGCAGCAGGTAGCCGCGGGCGATCGCCGCCTTCTCGTCGGTGGTGTAGCCGTCGAAGCGGATCACCTCCATGCGGTCGAGCAGCGGCCCGGGGATGGTGTCCGCCAGGTTCGCCGTCGCGATGAACACGACCTCCGACAGGTCCAGCTCCACGTCCAGGTAGTGGTCGCGGAACGAGTGGTTCTGTGCGGGGTCGAGCACCTCGAGCAGTGCCGCCGACGGGTCGCCCCGCCAGTCAGCGCCGACCTTGTCGACCTCGTCGAGGAGGATCACCGGGTTCATCGTGCCGGCGTCGCGCAGAGCACGAACCAGCCGCCCGGGGAGTGCCCCGATGTAGGTACGCCGGTGGCCGCGGATCTCGGCCTCGTCGCGCACGCCGCCAAGCGACATACGGACGAACTCACGCCCGAGCGAACGCGCGATCGACTCGCCGATCGACGTCTTGCCCGTGCCGGGAGGCCCGATCAGGGTCAGGATCGCGCCGGACTTCTTGTCCTCTGTGATGCCGCGCTCCTTGCGAAGCTTGCGCACCGCGATGTACTCGGTGATGCGGTCCTTGACGTCCTCGAGGCCGGCGTGGTCCTTGTCCAGGACCTCACGCGCGTTCACGGGGTCGAGCTTCTCGTCGGAGCGCTTGCTCCACGGCACGGAGATCAGCCAGTCGAGGTAGGTGCGGATCATCGACGACTCGGGCGACTGCTCGCCCTGGCGCTCGAGCCGGCGCAGCTCCTTCTCGGCCTGCTCGGCGACCTCCGCCGGCATCCCGGCCTCGGCGATCTTGCGCTCGTACTCCTCGATCAGGCTGCCCTCGTCCTCGCCCAGCTCTTTGCGGATCGACTCCATCTGTTTGCGCAGGAAGTAGTCGCGCTGCTGCTTCTGGGCGCCGGACTCGACGTCGTCGCGGATGCGGCTGCGGACCTGCAGCTCGGCGAGGCGCTCGCGCTGCAGCTCGACGGCGACGCGCAGGCGCTCGCTGACGTCGAGGGTGTCGAGCAGGCGCAGCTTCTGCTCGGCGGAGAATTCCGGGCTGAGCCCGGCCGTGTCGGCCAGCGCGCCCGGCTCCTGGACCGAGCGCAGGAAGGCGGAGATGCTGCCGTCGTCGCCGCGCAGCTCGAGGATCTCCTCGACCACGGCGCGGTACTCGCGGGCCAGCTCTCGGGTGGGCTCGTCGTCGGGATGGCCGTCGTGGAGCTCCTGGACGTCGATCCGCAGCGAGTCGGGGTCATCCTCGCCGGCGACGGCGGCACCGGCGAGGCCACGGTGCAGGCCGAGCACGGTCGCGACCGGGTTGCCGCGGCGCGAGAGGCCGCTCTCGATCACCTCGGCGACGACGCCGACGCGGGCGAACTCGCCGTCGCTGCGGGGGAGCAGGAAGACGCGATCCTCGTCGCCGACGTCGATCGGCAGCGTGGCGGTGACGGTGGGGAAGACGATTGCCTCGTCGAGCGGGATCAAGAGATAGGCCATGACCAAGTCCACTTTCTGTAGTTAGTCTGAAATCAGTATAGCGCAGTGAAGATTCGGGCTTGAACCGCGCGACCGCTTCTGTTATCCCCATGGACTCAGAGCGAGGCAAACAGCTACTGGCAAATGAGCGGCAGCGGATCGAGGGTGAGATGGCCGCCCTCGCGGGTGAAGGCACGGAGGAGGGCGACGCCCGCAAAGAGCCGGGCGACGTCGACTCCGAGGGCCTCTACCAGGACGAGTTCGACGCCGGCCGCAGCCAGACCCTGAAAGACCGCCTGGCCGCGGTCGAGCGCGCCGAAGAGCGCCTCGCCGCCGGCACCTACGGACTCTCGACGCGGAGCGGCGAGCCGATTCCCGACGAGCGCCTCGAGGCCAACCCGACCGCTGAGCTGACCGTCGCCGAGCAGGATCCCAGCCGCGCCGAGTAGTTCCGGGGACGCATGTCAAAGCTGCGCTGTCAGATCTCGATCTCGCTGGACGGCTTCACCGCCGGTCCCAACCAGAGCGAGCAGAACCCGATCGGCGAGGGCGGCATGGGGCTGCACGAGTGGGTCTTCAAGCTCGACGCCTGGCGCCAGTCGCACGGTATGGAGGGCGGCGAGGCCAATCCCAGCAGTACGGTCATCGAAGAGGCGCTCGACAACGTCGGCGCCACCGTGATGGGCCGCAACATGTTCGGCGGTGGGCCCGGGCCGTGGGGCGAGCAGCCGTGGAACGGGTGGTGGGACGATGAGCCGCCCTTCCACACGCCGGTCTTCGTCCTCACCCACCATGAGCGCGAGCCGCTGGAGATGCGGGGCGGCACCACCTTCACCTTCGTCAGCGATGGGATCGAGTCGGCGCTGGAGCAGGCCAGGCAGGCGGCCGCTGGCAAGGACGTCTCGCTCGGCGGCGGCGCCGACGCGGTCCAGCAGTACCTGGCCGCCGGGCTGCTCGACGAGCTGCAGCTCAACGTCGTGCCAGTGCTGCTCGGCGGCGGCACCCGCCTGTTCGACAACCTCGACGGCGCCGAGCTCGAGCTCGAGCCCGTGCGGGCGATCGAAGCGCCCGGTGTCACCCACGTCAAGTACCGCGTCTCCAGCCGCCGCGCGGCGAACCCCAAAGACACGATTGGAGCTCCATGAACAAGCCCCGCAGTGCCCACGAGGCCGCGATGCTCTACGGCAACCGCTTCCTCACCGAAGACGCTCCCGACGGCGACTTCCCGGCCGGGGGCATGTCCTCCCTCGACGCGATGCGCCTGGTCGACGAGGAACTGGCGCTGGAGGGAGACCCGCAGCGCAACCTGGCGACCTTCGTCACCACCTGGATGGAGCCCGAGGCGCAGAAAATCATCGGCGAGAACCTCTACCGGAACTTCATCGACCACGCCGAGTACCCGATCTCGGCCGAGGTCGAGCAGCGCTGCATCCGCATGCTCGCCGACCTCTACCACGCGCCGGGGGAGACGACCGGCGCCCGCACCCAGGGCTCCTCGGAGGCGATCATGCTCGGCGCCCTCTCGCTGAAGTGGAAGTGGAAGCAGCGCCGCGAAGCCGCCTCGCTGCCGGTCGACAAGCCGAACCTGATCTTCGGCGGCGACGTGCACGTGGTCTGGGAGAAGTTCTGCCGCTACTTCGACGTCGAGCC
Organism: Actinomycetota bacterium; assembly: GCA_032230725.1. GTDB lineage: Bacteria > Actinomycetota > Actinomycetes > Mycobacteriales > Pseudonocardiaceae > Actinomycetospora. The sequence goes on along the minus strand of JAVXWR010000914.1, from coordinate 2,122 downwards.
GCGGATCGTGCCGCTGCAGGAAGGCAAGTACACGATCGGCCCCGAAGACGTGCAGCCGCTGATCGACGAGAACACGATCGGCGTCGCCGCCGTGCTCGGCACCACCTTCACCGGCCACGCCGATGACATCGTCGGCATCGACAAGCTCCTCGTCGATCTGAAGAAGGAGCGGGAAATCGATATCCCGCTGCACATCGACGGCGCCAGTGGCGGCTTCGTCTGGCCCTTCCTCTACCCGGACTCGGAGTGGGACTTCCGACTCGAGCAGGTGCGCTCGATCAACGTCTCCGGGCACAAGTTCGGGCTCGTCTACCCGGGCGTCGGCTGGCTCGTCTTCCGCGAGAAATCGGACCTTGCCGAGGACCTCGTCTTCTACGAGAACTACCTGGGCAAGACCGACGCGACCTTCACCCTCAACTTCTCGACCGGCGCCTCGATGGTGCTCGCCCAGTACTACAACTTCGTCCGCTACGGGCGCGAGGGCTACACGTACATCATGAAAGCGATGGAGCAGAACGCGCGGACCCTGGCCGAGAAGCTGAAGGCGACCGGGGACTTCGAGCTGATCGGCGACGGCGAGGAGCAGCTGCCGCTGGTCGCCTTCAAGCTCGCCGGCGAGAAGAACTACGACGAGTTCGACCTCTCCTGGCAGCTCTCGGCCGAGCGCGGCTGGATGCTCCCCGCCTACACGATGCCCCCCAACGCCGAAGACGTGAAGGTGCTGCGGGCGCTGGTCAAGCAGACGCTGAGCCGCGAGCAGATCGACCGCCTCGCCGAGGACATCCAGCAGGCCTGCGCGACGCTAGAGAAGAAGGGCGGCGCCCACGCCTCCGAGCGCAAGCAGATGAAAAGGAGCCCCGGCTACTGAGGGCCGGCGTCGCGGTGGGGCGCCGCCTTCGAAGGCCACCAGGTGCGCTCGCCGAGCCGGTAGGTGATCGCCGGGATCAGCAGGGCGCGGACGATGAAGGTGTCGAGCAGGACGCCGATCGCGACCGTGGCGCCGATCTGGACCAGCTCCTCGAGCGGCAGCAGGGTCAGGGTGGCGAAGGTCCCGGCGAGGATCAGTCCGGCCCCGGTGACGACGCCGCCGGTGTTGACGAGGGCGACCATAGTCCCCTCCTTGGTTCCTCTGCCGGCGGATTCCTCGCGCGCCCGCGCCATCAGGAAGATGTTGTAGTCGACCCCGAGGGCGACGAGGAACAGGAACGAGAGCAGGACCAAGTTGAAGGCGATGCCTTCGCTGCCGAGCTCGGAGAAGGCGAAGGTGCAGAGGCCGAGCGTTGCCGCGAAGGAGGCGACGACGGTGAGGATCAGGTAGACGGGCGCGACCAGGGCGCGCAGGACCAGGGCCAGGATCAGGCCGACCACGAGCAGGACCAGCGGCACGATCAGCTTCGTGTCGTGGGCGTTGGTCTGCTCGATGTCGTAGTTCTCGGCCGGGATGCCGCCGAGCAGGGCGCTGGGGGCGACCGCGTGGAGCCGTTCGCGGATGCCCTCGACCGCGGTGGCGGCCCCGCCCGAGTAGGGGTTGCCGCGGAGGATCACCACGACCACGGTCTCGTCGGTGCCGTTCGTGGGCGGCACCGGCAGAGCCAGCTTGACCGAGCCGAGCTTCTTCATCGCTTCCACCACCGGGCCGACGTCCCCCGCCTTGACCACGGCGGTCAGCGGTGAGCCGATGCCGGGCGGGAAGTGTTCGTTCAGGACCGCGGTGCCGCGGCTGGAGTTGGTCGGCCGGGTCTCGCCCTGGCCGAACCCGATCGTGCCGTGGTGGGTGAGGTTGCCGAGCGCGAGCACGATCAGGCCGGCGAAGACGGCGAGGACGATCAGGCGCGAGCGCCGCCGCACCAACCCGGCGACCCGGGTCCAGCGGCTGTGCCCGGCGCGCCTGGCCGAGCCCTCGGCGGGCCAGCAGGCACGCTCGCCGAGCACCGAGAGCAGCGCCGGCAGCAGCGTGAAAGCCGCGGCGAGCATGACCGCGATGCCGATCGCGAGGATCGGGCCGAGCCAGTGGGTCGACTGCAGGTCGGCGACCAGCAGCACCAGCATCGCCGCGATCACGGTCCCGCCCGAGGCGGCGATCGCCGGCACGCTCTCGGCCAGCGCGGTGGGGAGGGCCAAC
>JAVXWR010000545.1:0-3069 GCA_032230725.1 Actinomycetota bacterium | reverse complement strand
CATCGTGCTCGACGACGCCGAGCTCACGAAGGCGGTGAAGGTCGGGCTCGGGAACTGCTTCATCAACGGCGGGCAGACCTGCACCGCGTGGACGCGGCTGCTGGTGCCGGAGTCGCTGCACGACGAGGTCGTCGAGCTGGCGGTGTCGGCGGCGGCGAAGTACACCGTCGGGGACCCGACCGACGAGTCGACCCGGATCGGGCCGATGTCGTCGGCGACCCAGCGCGACCGCGTCGAGTCCTACATCGCGCGGGGTGTCGACGAGGGCGCGGAGCTGGCGGTGGGCGGGCCGGGCACGCCGGACGGCGTGTCCGCCGAGGGTGCCTACGTCCGGCCGACGATCTTCTCCGGGGTGCGGTCGGACATGACGATCGCGCAGGAGGAGATCTTCGGCCCGGTGCTCGCGATCATGCCCTACGGCGACGTCGACGAGGCGGTCGAGATCGCGAACGCGACGATCTACGGGCTGGCGGGGGCGGTGTTCGCCGGGTCGCAGGAGCGGGGCATCGAGGTCGCGCGCCGGATGCGCACCGGCCAGGTGGACGTCAACGGCGGGTCCTTCAACCCGGTGGCGCCGTTCGGGGGCTACAAGCAGTCCGGGACCGGCCGGGAGCTCGGGCGCTACGGGCTCGAGGAGTTCCTGGAGATCAAGTCGATCCAGTTGTAGGTGGCTTCGCCTCGTGAGCACTTTCGGGTGCTATAGCCGCCGAAAGTGCTCACGGGCGCGGAGCGCACCGAGTTCTCCCAAACCGCACCCACGCCCTGACGGCCGCGTCTAGCGTCCGCTCGCGTAGCCGGTCCCGTTCCCTGGGCCCGAGGCGAGCGGGGAGGGTGGATGGCGCGCAGGGTGCGGGGGGCACGACAGCGGGCGTCGTTCGTCGCGCTGTTCGCGGTCGTCGTGCTGGTGCTCGGCGTCGGGCTGCCGCTGGGGGCCGCGGGGGTGGTGCGGGCCGCGGCCGCGCGGGCGGTGAGCGCCGTCGGCGACGTCCTGCTGGTCAAGAGCGAGCGCAAGGACGACGGCGACGGCAAGGACTCCGCGAAGGGGTCGGGCAAGGGCTCGGAGAAGAGCGGCAAGGACTCCGGGAAGAAGAAGGACGCCGGCAAGGATTCCGCGAAGAAGAAGGACGACGACGCGGCGAAGGACGCCGCGAAGGCCGGGGCCGACCAGTTCGAGGGCCGCGACCAGATCGGCGAGGCCTCGGCCGACGAGTACGTCGCCATCAACGACGTCGCGGCCGAGGGCAACATCCTCGCCGGGGGCGACTTCTCCGGCGGCAGCTACTCCTTCAGCTGCTCGCTGTCCGACCACCACAACTCCGACAACCCGATCATCGCCCCGGGCAAGCGCAACGGCGCCCAGCACGTGCACGACTACGCGGGCAACGACAGCACCAACGCCGCGTCGAACCTCCAGGTGCTCAAGGACTCCAGCACCACCTGCACCAACGGCGACCAGTCTCCGATCTTCTGGCCGGTGCTGCGCGACCTGCGCCAGAACGGGCCCGACGTCGGGCAGGACGGCGGGAGCCTCGACGGCAACGTCGGGTCGTACGTCGAGCCGACTGCGGTCGACTACACCTTCCACGGCCACGGCACCCGCGAGATGGAGGCCATGCCGCTGAACATGACCATGGTGACCGGCTCGGCGAAAGCGGGGACCACCGGCGAGGGGGCCAACGCCAAGTACACCTGCTCCGCCTTCGGAAACCGGATGACCGACCAGTACCCGGTCTGCCCGCAGGGCTCCGACCTGCAGCGCGTCTTCGACTTCCCGAGCTGTTGGAACGGCAAGGACCTCGACTCCGAGGACCACACCGAGCACCTGCGCTACCCCGACGAGTCGGGGGAGTGCTCCGACGACGAGGTCCCGGTGCCCGCCCTGCGCATCACCGTGGACTACGACCCGCCGCCCGGGCGCTCCTTCGCGATCGACAGCTTCCCCGAGCAGCAGCACGACCCGGTCACCGACCATGCGCTGCTGGAGTACCTGTCCTCCCGGAGCCGCGCCCAGGCCGGTGCCGACTGCATCAACTCCGCCCGCCGGTGCACCCAGGGCAGCGAGGACGACGCCTCGCGGGCGGGCCCGACCGGAGCGAGTGACCAGGTGACGACCTCGAAGAACTTCGCCCATCTGATGGCGACCCACATGCTCGCGCACGGCGGCGGGATGCCCATGGGCGGCCGACGGTGAGGGCGCTGGGGGCGGTCCCGCCGCGGGTGGCGGTGCACCTCGTGCTGGCCGCGCTGCCGCTGCTCTCCATCACCGCCCACGTGGCCGGGCTGGTGCCGATGCACCTCTCGGCGGGCCTGGTGATCCTGCCGACGGCGCTCGTCCTCGTGGTGCTGGCGATCTTCGTCCCGATGCCCGAGGACCGCCTCGTGCTCGAGGGGCTGCGCTGGGGCATCCTCGCGACGTCCGTCTACGACGTGTTCCGCCTCGACACCGTCGCGCTGCTCGGCTGGTGGGGCGACTTCATCCCCACGATGGGCACCTGGCTCATCGATGTCGACCCGTCGTCGCGGGTGCTCGGCGGGGTCGCCGGCTACGTCTGGCGCTACGGCGGCGACGGGGGCGGGCTGGGCGTGGTGTTCCTGGTCGGGGCGGCCGCGACGGGCCTGCGCCGGCTGGGCCCGCGGGTCACCGTGGCCGCCGCGGTGCTCTTCGCCGTCGGCCCGACCTGGGGCGGGCTGATGGTGACGGTGCTCCTGCCCCGCGGCCAGCAGCTGATGTTCCCGCTGACCCCGACGACGGTGACGCTCTCGCTGATCGGTCACGTGATCTTCGGGATCGTGCTGGGCCTGGGCGCCCTGCGCTGCCGCGACCTGGAGGCGCACTGGGCGGGCCCGCGCGTGGTCGACCTGGAGAAGCTGGTGCGGTGGGGCGAGCTGCCCGACCCGGTGCCGGTCCCGGCGTTCGCGCACATCCCGTCCTCGGCGCTGCCGCCCGCCCGGCGCGCGGCCCAGGCCGCCGCGTCACCGGCGGCCCGCACGCTGCCGCGGGGGCGGGTGGCCGGCTCGGGGACGGGCGTGGCCCGCCGGCCGTGGTTGCGGCCGGCCGGTCCGCCGTCG
>JAVXWR010000057.1:0-5731 GCA_032230725.1 Actinomycetota bacterium | reverse complement strand
CGACCCCGACGACCCGGAGCCCCCGCCCGTCGTCGTGGACTGTCCGGACGTGCTCGGGGCGGTCGTCGTCGACTCCTGCGTCGACGAACCGGTGGTCGTCGACCCTCCGGTCGGCGAGCCTCCGGACCCCGATTCCGACCCCGACGCCGACACGCACGACGTGCCCGTCGGGTCCGGCATCTGCCCCGCCTCACAGACGAGCGCGCTCGGCGTCGTCGCCGCGGAGGCGATGCCCGGCGCGATCACCGCCAGCCCCACCAGACCCACCGTCAGGACCGCTGCGGTGCGGATCCCCCTGCCAGCCCTCATCTGCTCCCGTGCCCCTCGGTCTCCCGTCCCGCCTCACCGCGGGACCGTCGACCACGCATCGCACGAGATCCGGTGGGGCGTTACACCGGACGGGCGAACCCGTTCGTCATCGGTCGACCCGCGCGCGGCGACGCGGTCCGCCCCGGCGTCGTCGGGCGAGCATGTGCCCGGCCACGAGCCGGGCGGGACTCTCCCGCAGACAGATCGAGACGCCCGCGTCGAGCATCGCGACGAGCTGCGCGGTCGGGGCGTTGCGCCCGAGGAGCACGACGACCTCCGCGCCGGGCTGGCGCTCGATCAGGTCGGCGACGACGGCGGGATCGGGCTCGAGCAGCACGACGAAGTCGACGCACGGGTGGTGCGACGGTGCCTCGGTGGCGACGATCCGCCAGGTCGAGGGCGCGACGCTCTCGAGCAGCCGCGCCGTGGAACGGGACGCGACGACCTCGACGGTCGCGGGGGCGTCGTCCTCGAGGCGGTCCTCCGCCGCTCCCTCGTCGAGCCGGTCGGCCGGGGGCACCGGCAGCGGGGCGCTCGGGTGGTCGAGCGGGACGTGCTGGGCGGGCACCGGGGTGCTCGGCTGCTCCCGGGACCCGGTGCGGGGGCCCCGCGGGCGGGAGACCGGCGGGACGGCGTGCCGCCCCGAGTGCAACGAGAACCTCATGCCCACGATGGTGCCGCGCGTACCTGGATGCTCCCTGAGTGCCGTCTGTGCATCCACGGCCCCGGTACGCACGCCGACGCGACGGTGTCCTGGGGGTCGGACACCGCCGCGTCGGCTCGCACCGCTGTCAGGACAGCGGACGGGCCAGGTCGTAGACGGTGCGCCCGCCGACGTCGATCTTCGTGAAGTGGCTCGTCACCCAGGAGCTGATCTCGCTCGACGTGCCGCGGCTCATCGGACCGCCCATGCCACCGGCGCCACCGCCGGCCCGGGCACCGCCGGCCCGGGCACCGGGAGCCTGGGCACTGCCGGCCTGGGCACCGCCGGGGCCGCCCATGCCGCCGCCGGGACCGCCGCCCTCGATGTAGTACCGGACCTGGCCGGTGGCGACGTACTCCTGGAACTGCGCGAGGGTCGGTGCCGGGTCGCTGCCCATGAAACCGCCGATCGGCATGACCGGGACCCCGGACGCCAGCTGGAGGGGCGCCTGGTTCATCGCGCCGGTCGTCGCGGCCGCCCAGCGGGTGCCCGCTCCCTTCAGCAGCGCGACCATCTGCGGCGAGGCCTGCTCGGAGTCCGGTCCGCCCGTCCCGCGCGCCCGGTCGCCCTGACCGGCCCGGGCACCGTCGGCGCGACCCGCGCCGCCCTGGCCACCCATGCCGCCCATGCCGCCCATGCCTCCTCCGGGGCCGCCCATCCCGGTGTTCGGGCCCGCCGTGACGATCGACCCCGTGTGCGGGGTCGCGGCGGTCACCGCGGCGTAGGCCGTGGACGCACCGACGGTGCCGACGAGCGCCAGGACCGCGACGACGACGGCGACCGCGCGCCGGGCGAGCAGCCGGGGCAGGAGCAGCCCGACGGCGCCGAGCACGGCGGCCACGATCACGACCCAGCGCAGCCACAGGCCCCACTCGGCCTGGGTGAGCACGACGGCGCTCCACGCGGCGGTGCCGGCGACGGTCGCCGCGAGCACGATCCGCGCGGCGAGCTGCGCCCGCTCCCGCCAGAGGATCGAGGCACCCGCGGCGGCGGTGAGCGCGACGCCGGGGGCCATGGCGATCGTGTAGTAGGGGTGGATCGTCCCGCTCATCGCCGAGAACGTGACGGCGTGGACGAGCAGCCAGACCCCGCCGAGCAGCAGCAGGGCGCGCGGCCGGTCGGTGCGCGGCGCCCGGCGGGCGAACCACAGCCCGGCGACCAGCAGGACGATCCCCGCGGGCAGGAGCCACGAGGCGTTGCCGGCGAACTCCGAGGTGAGCATGCGCCACGGGCCCGGCGAACCGCCGAAGCCGCCGCCGCCGGGCCCGCCCGGACCACCCGGGCCGCCGCCCGCACCGCCCGGGAACGCGCCGCCCGGCGTCGCACCACCCGGCGTCGCACCACCCGGCGTCGGACCACCGCCGGGGATCCCGCCGGGAGCACCCCCGCCGCGGCGCCCACCGCCACCGCCGCCGTTGCCCTCGCCGCCGAGGATGCGGCCGAGGCCGTTGTAGCCGAGGGCCAGCTGGAGCAGGGAGTTGTCGGTCGAGCCGCCGATGTAGGGGCGCGACGACGCCGGCCAGAGCTGGACCAGCAGCACGTACCAGCCGGCCGAGACCAGGATCGCGACCCCGGCGGCCACGAGGTCGAGGATCCGGCGCCGCAGCGTCGTGGGCGCCACCACCAGGTACACGAGGGCGAGGGTCGGGACGACGAGGGCGACCTGCAGCTGCTTGGTGAGAAAGCCGAGTCCGACCAGCGCGCCCGCCGCGACCAGCCACGACGTGCCCGCCCTGCTGCCGGCGGCGTCGACAGCACGCACCGTCGTGTACGCAGCGGCGACCACGCAGAGCACGAGCATCGCATCGGGGTTGTTGAACTTGAACATCAGCGCCGCGGCCGGCATGAAGGCCAGCAGCGCCGCGGCGGCCAGGGCCGTCCGCGGGCCGGACCAGCGCCGCGCGAGTGCGTAGACCAGCGCCACGCTCGCAACGCCCATGAGCGCCTCGGGGACGAGCATCGACCACGTCGAGAACCCGAAGAGGCGCCCGGAGAGCGCCATCACCCACAGCGAGGCCGGGGGCTTGTCGACGGTGATCAGGCCCGGGGCGTCGAGGGCCCCGAACAGCCACGCCTTCGGAGACTGCGTGCCCGCCTGGACGGCCGCCGCGTAGAAGGAGTTCGACCAGCCGGCGGCGCCGAGGTTCCACAGGTAGGTGACCGCGGTGGCCACGAGCAGCAGCCAGAACGTGGGCCGGACCCACGCGGGGTCGTCGGGGCGGCCCCGCATCAGGCGCCGGCCCCTCGGGGGCCGGGTCGCGGCAGCGGGGACGGCGATCCGCTCGGTGGCGGGATCGTCGTCGGCGGCGGACGCCGAGGGATCGGCGTCGGTGCTCGTGCTCATGGCGGACTCGGCTCCTGGAGAGCTCGGTGAGGACGGGGCTTTACTGCCCTGGATGCAGGCGACGGGGCCGTGCTTGCATCCCGGGGACGATCTCAGGCCGCCTGCCGACGGGGGTGGAACACCCAGGCGCGGTAGGCGACGAAGCGCAGCAGGGTGGCGATGGCGTTCGCGATCACGAGCACGACGAGCTCGGTGAGGTGGCTCGCGCCGGGTGAGAGGACGTCGAGCAGGGCGAGCGCGCCGGAGGTCAGGACGAGGCCGAGCCCGAACACGACGAGCCCCTCCACCTGGCTGCGCCCGGCATGACGCTTCCCGCGGATGCCGAACGTGAGCCGGCGGTTGGCGGCGGTGTTCGCGACCGCGGTGATCACCAGCGCCAGCAGGTTCGAGACCTGGGCGGGCATCGCGGTGCGGAAGAGCGAGTAGAGCAGCAGGAACGCCACGGTCGAGATCACGCCGATCACCGCGAACCGCACGATCTGCGCGGTCATGCCGGGGGCGACCCCCGCCGTCTCGTCGGCGCTGATCAGATCCTTCCGGCTGCCCACGATCTCCTCGCGGCCGAGCTCGCGGCGCAGTTGGGCGACCGGCAGCTCCCCCGTCGCGAGGGCCTTCCCCACCCGGGCGACGCCCTTGAGGTCGGCCACCGCGGTCGCGACGACGTCGACGCGCGAGTCGGGGTCGTCCACCCAGTCGACCGGCACCTCGTGGATCCGCAGCCCGGAGCGTTCGGCGAGCACCAGCAGCTCGGTGTCGAAGAACCACGCGGTGTCCTCGACCAGGGGCAGCAGGCGCTCGGCCACGTCGGCGCGGATCGCCTTGAAGCCGCACTGCGCGTCGGAGAACCGGGCGCGCAGCGTGCCCCGGAGGATCACGTTGTAGCAGCGCGAGATGATCTCCCGCTTCGCGCCGCGGACCACGCGGGAGGTTCGGGAGAGCCGCGACCCGATCGCGAGGTCGGAGTGCCCCGAGATCAGCGGCGCGACCAGCGGCAGCAGCGCGTTGAGGTCCGTCGAGAGGTCGACATCCATGTAGGCGAGCACCGGTGCGTCCGATGCCGACCACACGGTGCGCAGGGCCCGGCCCCGGCCCTTCTGGTCGAGGTGGACCACCGAGACCTCGTCGTACTGCGTCGTGAGGGCGCGGGCGACCGCGAGGGTGCCGTCGGTCGATGCGTTGTCGGCGACGGTGATGCGGAAGCGGTAGGGGAAGGCCTCGGTGAGGTGCGCATGGAGGCGCTCGACGCACGGGCCGAGGTCGCGCTCCTCGTTGTAGACGGGGACGACGACGTCGAGCACCGGGGCCGCGTCGTCGGGTTCGATGGCGGCCCGGGACGAGGGACGGCCGCCGGGGAGCGAGCCACCACCGGGCGAGCCGGCGGTGTCGGAGGCGAGCGCTGCGGTCATGTCATCACCGTCGGGGGCGGACGTGGACGGACGGTGGGTCCCGCCTGTGGTCGTCCTGTGGGTGGCGCCGATGACCGGATCGTCGGAGGAGGGGCCGCGCAGGGCCGGGGACGCCATACCGCCAGGGTTGGCAGGGCCGATGTCCGCGGGCTGGAGGGCAGCTGTGTACATCCTGTGTCCGATTCGGTCGTGCTCGTTGCCGTTCGTCCGATTCACGGCAGGGAACGGCGCGCAGGATCTCAGGAACTCCGCAGACAAGCTGCAGTCCACCCACAGCCGGGAGGAGAAGCCTTGAGGCCATGACCGACCAGGACCCGTACGCCAGGGCAGCACAGCCCGGCGAGCCCGCCCACTCCGCCGGCCCCGCTCCGCGCGACGGGTCCCCGAGCGCGGGAGTGCGCTACGAACCATCCCGATACGACGCTCCCGGCCACGGCGGACCCGACACCGGACGGACGCCCGCGAGCCCCTGGCAGGCGCCGGGCGGTGGAGACACCCCGGGCGGCACCGCGACGATGCCCCGCACCGAGCAGACCTCGCCCTGGGGCGCCGAGGGCGGCTGGAGTCGGTCGCCCTCCTCCGGCCCGCCGTCCGGACCGCCCCCGGGATCGTACTGGGCCACCGGCGGCTCGGGCGGCGGTGACGGCCGCCGACGTCGCAGCCCACTCGTGCTCGTCTCGGCGGCGCTGGCCGCGCTGCTCGTCGCGGGCGGGGTCGGCGGGGTCGTCGGCTACGAGGCCGCGAGCGCAGGCGGCTCGGGCTCGAACAGCTCGGTGCTCTCCGGGACCACCGGCTCGTCGTCGTCCTCGAGCGCGGCGGCGCCGGCCGGGTCGGTCGAGGCCGTGGCCCAGAAGGTGCTGCCGAGCGTCGTGCAGCTGCGCGGTGCCTCCGGCGAGGGCTCCGGCATCGTCATCTCCGCGGACGGGCTGATCCTCACCAACGCCCACGTGCTCGAGGCAGGCGAGGCGC
>JAVXWR010000492.1:0-3304 GCA_032230725.1 Actinomycetota bacterium | reverse complement strand
GCGTGGAGCGTGATTGCCGAGCACGTCCTCGACCTGCTCGAAGGCCACCCGCTCCTGGGCGATGAGACGGTTGGGGCCGAGCTTGACCACGGCCTGAGCCTGCCGGCGGCCCAGCGCGTCGTGGCTGGTCGCCCGCCACACGAGGGCCTCGGAGTACCCCCCGGAGAGGGGCTCCAGCTCGACCTCGGTGCTTTCGCGGAACAGGTGGGCGACGATGGCCCGGTCCCGGGGCCGCAGATCGACCCCGGCCCCGCCGATCCGAGGCTCGAATCCCAGCGGGCGGCGCGGGAGGTCGAGCTCGGCGCCGGGCCGTAGCCAGTCCACGAACTCGGCAAGGGACTCGAAGCAGCGCACGCCCAGGAGCTTGTCGAGCTGGGCGAGGGCGTTGAAGTGCTGGGTGCGCGACGCGCTGGCGGTGAGCGCCGTGCACGTGGCCAGGGCATCGATGCCCAATCGCGTCTTCAGCTCGTAAAGCAGGTAGCTCACCTTGGCCTCGGTCCACACCCCGACCACCCCGACCCGCAACGGCTCGCCCCCGTGGGTGTGGCGGATCTGATCGAGGCGCCCGATCAGATCGGTCCCCTCGAGGTCGTTGAGGCTGCGGGAGTCGATCACCAGCTCGTTGTCGGCCGCCGCCGCGCGCTCGTCCATCCCGAGGACCAGTCGGGCACCGGCCGTCCCCTGCAGGCAGTGCGCGCCGAAGCGCTGCAGGTGCTCAGCCTGAGCGGGGTCCTCGGCATCATGCCAGTCCCGGATGTGGATCAGGTCGATCGCATCCGCCGGTAGCCCGTGGGCCCAGTCGATCACCTGGGCGAGCGGACCCGCGGTCGGTTCCGCCCCGAGCAGACGGGTCGCCTCGCCATAGCCGACGTGCAGCTCGTTCGGCAGCGGATCATGCCGACCGATCGGGTCCACGAAGTCCCGCTGCAGGCATTGGGTGATCAGCACGGTCGTCATCCGCGCGGGAGACCCTCGTCCTCGCCCTGCAGCGAAACGATGCGGCTGCCGAGGGAGTCCACGCCGGGCCGCTCGCTCGAGGCGATCGCGCTCTGCCTCGCCATCACGCGCCGACCGCGCCGGTCAGCAGTGCTTCGGAAGGAAGCGTGGGCGACCCGTCCACGGCGGTCGCGGTCAGTCCGTAGGCGAGGGCCTCAGGGATCGGCATCCGCGCGCCGTCGGCGCGGGCGCTCGCGTACGTCGTGGGGTCCAGCGCGGCGGCGACGGACGCGCTCCGCTGGTCCTCCATCGATGCCATCCCCGGCCACCGCGTCACCCCGACGACGTGACGTGCGCGATCGGACGCACTGATCAGTCGAGCCGACGCCTCCGGCCTGTCGAGCGCCAGAGCGAGGCCCGCGAGTCCGGAGAGGCCGTAGGCCGATCCCTCGTAGTCCAGCAGGCGGGTGTGCAGTGCGGCGGCTCTCGTGTAGTGGTGTCGCGCGCCGGCGAGGTCGCCGACCGCGACGGCGTCAAGTCCCAACATGTCCAGAATCTGGGCTCGGAGATGGTCGTTGTCGATGGTCTCGGCAGCAGCGAGCGCGTCGAGGTGCATCCGGCAGGCCCGGGTCGGTTCTCCCCCGGCCAGGGCGAGTTGTCCTCGGGTGGAGAGCGTCAGCGCCAGGCCCCAGAGGTCGCCGATGGTGCGGAAGAGTCTTGCTGCCTCGTCCAGTCGACGGCAGGCGTCGGCGGCGGAGCGCTGCGCCACGGCCCCCGCGAGTCCGAGCAGGGCGTAGGCCCGCAACCGGTCGTTCCCGAGCGTGCCCGCTCTGGCGATCGTGTCGCGCAGCAGAGGCCCGGCCTCGTCCGTTCGTCCCACCATGACCATGGCCATTCCTCGGGCGCCCGACAGGAGCGCCGACGCATACGGGGGCATCGTCGAGGCTGAGGGGAGTAGCGATGCGCGCTCCGCGAGGCCGTGCGTCACCGGCAGCAGCCCGCGGCTCCACCAGTACGTGAACAGCGGGGTGAGCAGCCGGCCGACGGTCTCCGCATCATCGGCGTGAAGGGCCCATTCGATGGCTGAGCGGATTTCGTCGCGCTCGCGGTCGAGTCGCTCGCTTGCGGCGCGGTGCTGGGCTCCCTGCAGCGCATCGCGGACGTTCTCGACCATGTCGATCAGGTAGTGCGCTAGCCGGGAGTTCGTGGCGGCGGTCTCGCCGCGTTCGGTCAGTCGCTCGCCGGCGTAGGCGCGGATGGTGTCGAGCATCCGGAATCGCACCTCGTCGGGATCGGACTCGTCGGTGCGGATCAGGCTCTGCGCGACGAGTGAGGCCACGGTGTCGAGGGCGTAGAGGTCGCCGTCCAGGGTTCCGACCGCCTCCGAGGCCTCCAGCGTCCAGCTGCCGGTGAACACCGACAGGCGGGCGAGCAGCATCCGCTCGGCCTCGCCGAGCAGGCTGTAGCTCCATTCGATGGTGGCGCGCAGGGTGCGTTGGCGGTCGGGGAGGTCGGCGGTGGGCGCGGCCAGGTCGAGCGACCGGTCAAGCTGCTCACCGAGACGGCGGATCAGTGCCGCGGGCGACAAGAGCCGCAGTTGGGCGGCGGCGAGCTCCAGAGCGAGCGGGATCCCGTCGAGACGCCGGCACAGCTCGGCGACGTCGTCGGCGTTGGCCGCTGTGACGGCGAAGCTGGGCCGTACCTGCCGGGCCCGGGCGACGAGAAGCTGCACGGCCGCCGAGCCTTCGACGGCCCCGAGGTCACCGCAGGCATCGTCCGAGGACTCCGGCGCAGGGGTCGAGAGGGGCGTCAGTGACACCTCACGCTCGCCCCGGAGCTGCAGCACGATGCGGCTGGTCACCAGCACCGTCAGATCGGGGCAGGCCGCGAGCAGCGCGGCCAGGTCCGGCGCCGCAGGCACCAGCTGCTCGACGTTGTCCAGCACCAGCAGGAGCCGACGCCCCTGCAGCCGGTCGATCAGCAGGTCGAGCACCGGGCGGGTGCCCTCCGGGCGGATTCCGAGGGAGGCGACGACCGCGTCGGGCCACATGCTCGCGTCCGCGACCGCGGCGAGATCGATGAACGACACGCCGTCGAGGTCGGCCGGGACGGTGTCGTCCAACTCGCGGGCGACCTCGAGCGCCAGCCGGGTCTTGCCGATGCCTCCCGATCCGATCAGGGTCACCAGATGCACGGCCGGGTCTCGGATCAGGGCGCCGACGGCGCGGATCTCCTGCTCGCGTCCGATGATCTCGGTCGGCGGCGTCGGCAGCGCGCCGGGGCGGATGCCCGGCCCCGCGGCGCCGTGGGTGAACCGCTCGGTGAGCAGCACGGCGAGGTCATCGGCAGCCGGCGAGGCCTGGCCCCC
>JAVXWR010000448.1:0-3287 GCA_032230725.1 Actinomycetota bacterium | reverse complement strand
ACCCAGCCGCCGCAGGAGATCCAGGCACAGCAGTTCGGGCAGGCCGAGCCCCAACCTCCTCGCCAGCGCGGCCCGGTACCGGTGCACGACGGGCAACAGATGATCGACGACGAGGCCGGTCAGCTCGTCCGTGGCAGCGTCGATCGCCGCCTGGCGCTCCTGTTCGGGCACGACTACGAGCATGTCGGGGGCCCGGCGCGGGCGGGTGCGCTTCCGCCGAACTCGTCCTACCGCTCGGCCGTGCGCGCCGTTCCGCACGGTCGGTCCGCCCCCGACCACAAGTGCTGTGCCGCAACCGAGTCGCGGCGACTCGGTTGCGCGAGAGCACTTCTGGTTCCGGAGCCCGGCGCCGCGCCTCCCCGGCGCGTCGATCCCGACCCAGCCGTGCGCGAACTCAGCCCTTCTTCCGCGACCGGCCCTTGTTCGCACCCATCGAGGGCGGCGGCACGACCGGACCCACGTCGCCGTCGGGGGCCTCGTCGAGGTCGAGCATCACCGGGGCGTGGTCGGAGGGCCCGGTGCCCTTGCGGGCCTGGCGGTCGATCCAGGTCGCGGCGCGGCGCTCGGCGATCGGGGCGCCGGCGAGGATGAGGTCGATGCGCATCCCGCGGTCCTGGTGGAAGGCGCCGCCGCGGTAGTCCCAGTAGCTGAAGACGCGCTCGGCGGGCCAGCGCTCGCGGACCACGTCGTGCAGGCCGGCCTTCACCAGCGAGGCGAGGGCGTCGCGCTCCGGCGGGGTGACGTGCGTGGACTCGGCGAACGCCTCGACCGAGTAGACGTCGGCGTCGGTCGGCGCGATGTTGAAGTCGCCGGCCACGACCGTCGACGCCGGGTCGCCCGCCTCCACGAGGTCGCGCAGCGCGGCCAGCCACTCGAGCTTGTAGGCGTAGTGCGGGTCGTCGCGGTCGCGGCCGTTGGGCACGTAGACCGAGGTCACCCGCATCCCGCCGCAGGTCGCGGTGACCGCGCGCGCCTCCTGGTGCGGGTAGCCGGGGCCGCCGGGCAGGCCCTCCACGACGTCGTCGAGACCCACCCGCGACAGCACCGCGACGCCGTTCCACCGGCCCTCGCCGTGGTGGGCGACGGCGTACCCGCGCTCGGCCAGCGGCGCCCCGAAGGTCTCGTCGAACGCCTCGTCGGAGAGCTTGGTCTCCTGCAGGCACACGACGTCGGGCGCGCGCTCGTCGAGCCAGCCCAGCAGTCGCGGCTCACGGGCCTTCGCGGAGTTCACGTTCCAGGTCGCCAGTCGCACGCCCGCCACGCTAGCCGGGCCCCCCGACGTCCGCGGTCAGCCCTCCACGCGGCGCTTGAGGGTCTCGAGGGTCCGCTGCATGCCGGCGCGGTTGTGCGACGGGCTGTCGCCGGTGCGGCCCTTGCCGACCAGCGCGGCGATCGGGGTGCGCTTGTCCTGCCAGCGCTGGACGATCCGGGTGCCCTGACCCTCCGGGGAGAGGGTGAAGCTCCAGCGCGCCACGCTCTGGCCCACGACGTCGACGTCCCAGCTGATCGTCTTCTGGGGCTCGTACTCGGCGATCGTGCTCGTCGTCGGCCAGCGCAGCAGGCCCTTGCGGTTCCAGCCGACGAACCGTGCGCCCGGCTTCGGGCCGCTCGCCCCGCCGAGCCAGCGGACCGCGTAGGTCTCGGGCGAGATCTCGACGATGCGGGCCGGGTCCCCGACCACCTCCCACACCGCCGCGGGCGGGGCGTCCACGACCTCGCTGACCACCACGTCGGGCGCCTTCTCCGGCACGGTCGGCCTCCTCGTCGTCGGGGCGGTACTCATCGGTACCACCGGTGAGCGCGCACTCTAGGGGCACCGGGGGGCGGAGCGCTCGACTAGCGTGGGGCCGCGGCTCGACGTGGCGCCGGTACTGAGCTCGGGATCGATACAGTCCCGTGCGACCCCTCTTGCCGGATGGACGGACGCCCATGTCGCTGGACCTCGACGACCTCCGGGTCCGCTCCCTCGGCCCGTGCGAGCACGACTCGCCGTTCGCCGAGATGCTCTCCACCAAGCGCACCTCGCCCCACTACGTCGCCGAGGACGACCGCGTGCTCGTCGACGACACGGTCTCGGTGCTGCTCTCGCACGGCGTGCCGATCGACCAGGTGCCGAGCTTCGAGGCCGCCGGACCCCGCAAGAAGATCTACTACGACCCGGCGGAGACGACCGTCGGGATCGTCACCTGCGGGGGGCTCTGCCCCGGGCTCAACGACGTCATCCGCGGCATCGTGCAGGAGCTCACCGAGCACTACCGGGTCAAGCGCATCGTCGGGTTCCGCAACGGGTTCAAGGGTCTGACGAAGGACTCCCGGAACTCGGTGACGGAGCTGACCCTCGACGTCGTGCGGGACATCAACAACGACGGCGGCACGATCCTGGGCAGCTCGCGGGGCGCCCAGGACGCGGAACAGATGGTCGACTCGCTGCTGATCCACGAGGTCGACGTCCTGTTCGTCATCGGCGGGGACGGCTCGATGCGTGGCGCCATGGGGATCACCGAGGTGGTCGACCGGCGGGGACTCGACATCGCCGTCGTCGGGGTCCCGAAGACGATCGACAACGACCTGCCCTTCACCGACCAGAGCTTCGGGTTCCAGACGGCGTTCGCGCGGGCCACCGACTTCATCGCGTCGGTGTTCATCGAGTCCCAGGCGGCCGAGAACGGCGTCGGGATCGTCAAGCTCATGGGCAGGCACTCCGGCTTCATCGCCTGCTACGCCGCGCTCTCGGTCAACGACGCCGACTTCGTGCTGATCCCCGAGGTGCCGTTCGGTCTGGACGGCGACGACGGGCTGCTCTGCCGGGTGGAGAACCACCTGCGCGAGCACGGGCAGGTCGTGATCGTCGTGGCCGAGGGCGCCGGTCAGCACCTGCTGGACCGCGACGACACGACAGACGCCTCGGGGAACACCAAGCTCGGCGACATCGGGCTGTTCCTCAAGGAGCGCATCACCGACAAGCTGACCGAGGTGGGGCTCGCGCCGACCGTGCGCTACCTCGACCCGTCGTACGCGATCCGCTCGGTCGCCGCGAACGCCTACGACAGCGTCTACTGCGTGCGCCTCGCCCACGCCGCGGTGCACGCGGCGATGGCGGGCCGGACGGAGACGGTCGTCGTGCGCTGGCGGCGCCGGTTCGTGCACGTGCCGATGGAGCTGATCACCGGGCACCGCAACCAGGTCGACCCGGACGGGGACCTGTGGATGTCGGTGCTCGAGGCGACGGGCCAGCCGGCGACGTTCGGCGCCTGAGGAGTGTCAGGTCCTAGTTGACCTTCACGAGG
>JAVXWR010000443.1:0-4397 GCA_032230725.1 Actinomycetota bacterium | reverse complement strand
GCACCGTCGACCGACCACCCCGCAGCGGGAGTCGACACCATGGCGTCGCCCAGGCCGGAACCTCCACCGCCCGCGTCGCCACCGGAACCCCCGCCGTCCGCGTCGCCACCGCCACCCCCGCCGCCGGCGCCCGCTCCGGCAGCCGCCACGCCGCCGGCACCGGCCACCCGCGACACCGACGGGCCACGGCCGGACAACGGGCAGAACTCGACCGTCCGGCTCCCGGCCCGGGAGACGTCGATGGCCACCGCCCCGATCGGCGTCCTGCGCTGCGAGGACGGTCCGACTCTCCCGCTCGACCGCAGCTACGTGGTGGGGCGCGACCCCCTGAACGACCCGTCGGTGCGCGCGGGGAAGGCGACACCGATCACGGTCGCCGATCCGACCAACCTCATCTCACGGGTGCACGCCTTCGTGTCCGTCGACGACGACGGCGTCGTCCTCGTCCGGGATGCCTCGAGTGTGAGCGGGACGTACCTGGCCGAGCCCGGCGCGGCGGGCTGGACCCAGGTCACCACCGTGCCGACCGAGATCCCGCCCGGCTGGCACCTGCGGATCGGGACGAAGGTCTTCGTCTTCGAGCCCACCCAGCCGGCCACGTCGTGAGCCGTGGGGCGTCACGCGCTCGGCATCGATGACACCGCCGGCCTGCGGCGGGCGCCGAGGGCGTCCCAGTCGCCGCCACGGACCGCGGCCAGGACGTCCGGCCCGAGGAGCGCGTTCTGCCGGACCGCGGTCGACAGCGCGGCCACCACCCCCGGGTGGTGCCCGAGCACGATCGCGCCGACCGCGCGACCCTCCGACACCACGAGCTTGCGGTACGAGGGCTCGTCCGGGTCCAGGTCGGAGACGACCTCGTCGCCGGGCCCGGGGTCGTAGCGCCCGACCGAGAACAGGTCGAGGTCGACGCCCTTGAGGATCGTCGCGGGCACCTCGGCGACGAGGCGCTCGTCGCCGCCGAGGGCGTTCACCGCCGCGACCTCGCCCTGCTTGGCCGCGATCGGCCACAGTCCCAGCACCTTCCCGCCGTGCTCGGCGACGTCGCCCACCGCGAACACCCCGGGCACGTTGGTCTCCATCCGGTCGTCGACCACGACGCCGCGGCCCACGGCGACGCCGGCCTCGGCCGCGAGCGCGGAGTTGGGCTTGATCCCGACCGCGGCCACGTAGACATCGCAGCTCAGCACCCGGCCGTCGGCGAGGTCGACTCCGGTGACGCGGTCGTCGCCGGTGAGGCCCTTCGCCTCGCCCCGGTAGAGCACATGCATCCCGATGCCCGCGAAGTGGGCGTGGACGAGTGCGCTGGCCGTCTCGTCGATCTGCTTGGACAGCAGCCGCGTGCCGCGCTCGAGCACGGTGACGCGCAGGCCGAGCTCGTGCAGCGCGTGGGCCGCCTCCAGCCCGAGCAGGCCGCCTCCCGACACCACGGCGTCGCGGCAGGACTGTCGCTGGGCGTAGGAGCGCACCTCGATGGCGTCGGAGGCCGACCGGAGCACGAAGCTGCCCGGCCGGACGGGCCGCTCGAACGGCGGGAGGGCACTGCTGCTCCCGGTGGCGATGACGAGCCGGTCGTAGGGGACGGTGTCACCGGTACCCAGGTGGACGCGCTTGGTCCTGGTGTCGATGCGGGTCGCGACGGTGTTCAACCAGGCCGTGACCCCGTGCTCCTCGTACCAGTCCTCGGGGAGGAGGTAGAGCCCCCGCATCGCGGATCGCCCGTACACCAGGCGCGAGATCCCCATGCGGTTGTAGAGCACGTGCGATTCCTGCCCGACCAGGTGGATCTCGCAGTCGGGATGCCCGCGGCGGACGAAGTCGGCGGCCGTCACCCCGGCGATGCCGTTGCCGAGCACCACCACGCTGACGATCGAACGGTCGTAGTCCGCGGGCGCCTCGCCGTCGTCCGGCCCCCCGGGCTCGGGGGTCAGCGACACCGTCACGGACCCGGACCCCTGGACCCGCGCACAGCACGCCATCCGGGTGCTCGCGCCCAGGCCGAGCCGCCGCAGGGTGTTCGCCTCCTCCTCCTCGACCTCGGCCAGGCAGTCCGCGCCACCGAGGACGGCGACGGGGTCGGCCCCGCAGACGCCCATCCGGCAGCCGGCCTCGATGGGCAGGCCCTCCCGCTCGGCCACCTCGAGGAGGCTGGTGCCCGCCGTGGCCGAGACGGGTCCGGCACCGTCGAGGAGGACCTCGGCGGCCTCCTCGCCCCCCTCCGACGGGGTCTCCGTCGTGGCCGGCGCGGGCCGGGTGACCTCCACCAGCGGCAGCGGCCGGCCGAGCACCGCCCCGATCTCCGCCTCGTACTGGCGCGCCTTGACCGCCGTCCTGGCGATCCACAGCAGCGACAGCACCGTCACCAGGACGAAGATCGGCCAGCGGAGCCACGCGGCCGCCAGCCCGGTGAGCGCGGTGAAGGACGACGCCAGGATCGCCCCGGCGAACCAGTAGAAGGTGTCGATGGCGACGGCGGCCCAGACCGCCACGATGAGCGCCGGCCGGTGGGGGAACAGGGCCTGCGCGGCGAAGAACAGCCCGACCGAGCCGAGGAAGAAGAGCGCGAGCTGCCCGTAGACCTGGCCCAGTGGCAGGGAGTGCTGCCCGACGAGCAGGAAGAAGCCGAGGACGAAGCCCGGGAGCGCACCGACGAAGAGGCGTCGCGGGGCGGTCCACTCCGGGTCGGGTTCGTGCAGGTCGGCCTGGTAGGCGGCGGCCGGCTGGAAGTCGTAGCAGTTCTTGGTGCAGGCCACGCACGGTTGACAGTGGCTGTTGGGGATCTTCGCGAACGGGGTCTGGCCGTAGACCCGCTGCAGGGGCAGCAGTGGGCAGATGCTGCTGCACCACCCGCTCTTCCCCTTGAACAGGAACCCCGCGAGCAGGGCGTTGACGATCGTGATGGACAGCAGGATGCCGGTGGCGGGTCCACTCACGTTGAAGATCGCCAGCCGGGCCCCGGTGATCCCGAAGAACAGGGTGATCGCGACGAGGTATCCCCGGCGGCGGAGCCATTCCGGCGGCGTGCCGGCCCGCGTGAACTTCAGGACCCGTGGGGTCTGGTTCGACGCGGCCAGGGGGCAGATGTTGCGCCACAGGCCCGGCGCGACGAAGAACAGGATCGGCAGCAACGGCACGATGACGCCGAAGAACCAGAACAGCCCGACCGAGGGTGCCACGAAAAGCGCGACGCACAGCGCGACGTAGATCAGGATGCTGCCGACCCGGACCGCGTGCCAGACGCCGAGCGGGACCCGGGTCGTCATCTCGGTGAACGCCGGGAACAGCGGCTCTCCGTCACGCGGGAGCCGGCCGAGCGCCCGGTCCGCCAGCACGGCCGCCGCGGACCGCGGCGCCGGTGCGAGCGGGGCCGGTGGGGGAGGCGGCGGGAGGAGGTCGACCCCGGACACCAGTGCGGTGGCCCGCACGGGGGCGGCCACCCGCTCGGTCCGACCGACCATGATGATCTCGGAGCTGCCGAGACGCACCACGTCACCGGGCTCCAGGACGACCCGCCCCGTGACCTTCACGCCGTTGAGCAGCGTGCCGTTGCGGCTCTCGAGGTCCACCAGGGACAGACCCATGGGGGTCGGGACGAGCCGCAGGTGGCGCCGCGAGACGCCGGCGTCCGCGAGGTTCTCGCCGTCGCACTCCCGGCCCACCTCGATCGGGTGGTCGAGCACGAGGCGCTTCACCGCGCGCCCGGGCTCGCGGATCTCGACGATCGGGTTGCGGTCCATCTGCAAACTCCCGCTCCCGCGCGTACGCGAAATCTGAGTGCCGCGAACAGTCGAGCGCCTCATACCGTAGAGCGACGGATCAGCTGATCTCTACGACGAACGGGTGCAAAGCGAGAGGCTGTTCCGAGGGCATTTCTCCGGAATGATGCACGACTACGAGGTTTGTCCAGATATTCTGTGGCTGGTGGTAGCGAGGCACTCACGGATCCGGGCCCTGACCCTTCAGGTCCGGTGCCGTCCGGCCCGGCACTAGGCTCACCTCGACGACCGAGACTCACGTGAGGGAGCCGGTATGTGCCACTCACCCCGAGTGCCCGTGGAATCGCGATGAGTGACGACGTCGAACGTCTCCAGGAGGCCTTGCCCTCCTACGAGATCGGCGAGGTCCTGGGCCGTGGCGGTTGGGGAGTGGTGTTCGGCGGACTCCATCGCCACCTGGGTCGGCAAGTGGCGATCAAACAGCTGCCGGCGGCCTTCGCCGCCGATCCCGCCGTGCGCAGGCGGTTCGCGTCCGAGGCCCGGGTGCTGGCCGCTCTCGACCACCCGCACGTCGTGCCGGTGTACGACTACCTCGAGCGCGACGACCTCTGTCTGCTCGTCATGGAGCAGCTGCCCGGCGGCACCCTCCGCGAGCATGCGAGCGAGGAGGGGTTCACGGCGCGG
>JAVXWR010000049.1:0-2973 GCA_032230725.1 Actinomycetota bacterium | reverse complement strand
CGGCGGCCCCGGCGACGGCGGCCCCGGCGACGGCGGCCCCGTTCGGTCAGCGGACGCAGCCCGCCCCGGTGAAGCCTCGGTGGTGTTCGCGCCCGGGATCGGCGTGCGCCTGGAGCTGTCCACCCTGCTCGGCCTCGACGACCACCCCGGTGCCCTACCCGGCCTCGGTCCCGTCCCCGCCGACACCGCCCGCGCCGCCGCCGGCCTCCACGGCAGCGCCACCTGGCAGATCCTCGTCCACGACCAGCACGGCCACCTCGAACACCTGCTGGTGCTGCGCGCCCCACCCCATGCCACCCGCGACCCCCGCCACCGCCGCCGCACCGTGCAACTCACCGCCCCGGCGGCCCTGATCCACACCCTCGGCCTCGACGCCACCGACGACGCCACCGACCACGCCACCGAGATCGATGCGCTCACCGGGACGCGCGCCGTGGTGCTCGACGACGCCACCACCACCTGGCTGCACCGCATCCGCGAAGCCCTCGAACGCTCCCAGGACGCCGACCCCGAGGACCACCCCGCCACCACCACCCGCGAGCGCCACCGCCGCTTCCCCGGCACCCGCCTCGCCGACTGGGTCCGGGCCCGCGACCAGACCTGCATCGCGCTGGGCTGCACCCGCCCCGCCGAAGCCTGCGACCTCGACCACACCATCGACTGGACCCGCGGCGGCCCCACCGAAGCCGGCGACCTCGACGCCCTGTGCCGCCACGACCACCGCGGCAAGCACGAAGCCGGCTGGCGCTACCAGCAACCCGAACCCGGCCGGTTCCTGATCACCGACCCCACCGGCACCCGCCACCACACCGAAAGCCGCGTCACCCACCCCCGCCCGGCCCCCCTCGACCCCGGCCACGCCATCAGCCCCGACCCCGACCCACCCCCACCCCGGCCGGACTGGGCACCCAACCGCACCCGCGACGGCCGCATCACCGACAAAGCCCGCGCCACCGCCACACACCTCCACCACCGCGCCCACCAACAGCAAGGACAACCACCCAGCCGCTACGACACCGACCCCGACTTCTGAACGCCGGCCCGATTACGCTCCCCGGCCGTGCGGACGATGATCGTCTCGGGCACCGGGACCGGGGTCGGGAAGACGGTGGTGACGGCGGCCGTGGCCGCGCTTGCCGTCGCCGCCGGGGACCGCGTCGTCGTCCTCAAACCGGCGCAGACCGGGATCGAGCCCGGGGAGCCCGGCGACCTCGCGGACGTGACCCGGCTCGCCGGCGAGCACGTCGTCACCCGCGAGCTGGCCCGCTACCCCGAGCCGCTCGCCCCGGCGACCGCCGCGCGTCGCAGCGGACTCCCCCCACTCCGGGTCGCTGACGTCGTCAGCGCAGTCGGCGAGATCGAGGGAGCCGGCGCCGACCTCCTGCTGATCGAGGGAGCCGGTGGCCTGCTCGTCCGCCTCGACGACGAGGGCGAGACCCTGGCCGACGTCGCCGCAGCGCTCGGCGCCCCCGTCCTCGTCGTCGCCTCCGCGGGCCTCGGGGTGCTCAACACCGCCGCGCTCACCGCCGAGGCCCTCGCGCACCGCGGGCTCACGTATGTCGGCAGCGTCGTCGGCGCCTACCCCGAGGACCCCGACCTGGCCGAACGCGCCAACCTCGTCGACCTCCCCGTGGTCACCGGGGCGCCCCTGCTCGGCGTCCTGCCCGCCGGGCTCGGTGAGGCCGATCCACGTCGATTCGTCGCGGCCGTCCGGTGTGGCCTGCATCCCGTCCTGGGCGGGCAGTGGGTCCCGCCCCTCCCGTGACCGGCGACGGTGGGGCACACTCGCCGACGATCAGCTCGACCACTCCGATCCGCGACGACGACCCCGCTGACCGGTCCCCGAGCGACCCCCCGACGACGAGGAGCGACGCGTGACGGCGAGCACCGGCACCGCCAGCCAGACCGGCCAGGGCACCGACGGGGACATCCTCGCCGTCGCCCGCGAGCAGGTTCTGGAGCGTGGTGAGGGCCTGACCGAGGCGCAGGTCCTCGAGGTGCTGCGGCTGCCGGGGGAGCAGCTCACCGAGGCGCTCGCGCTGGCCCACGAGGTGCGGATGCGCTGGTGCGGGCCCGACGTCGAGGTCGAGGGCATCGTCAGCCTCAAGACCGGCGGGTGCCCGGAGGACTGCCACTTCTGCTCCCAGTCCGGGCTGTTCGACTCGCCCGTGCGCGCGGCGTGGCTGGACAAGGACCGCCTCGTCGAGGCCGCCAAGCAGACCGCGAAGACCGGTGCGACGGAGTTCTGCATCGTCGCCGCCGTCCGCGGGCCCGACGAGAAGCTCATGGAGCAGATCCGCGCGGGGGTCGCGGCGATCCGCGCCGAGGTCGACATCAACGTCGCCTGCTCGCTCGGGATGCTCACCCAGGACCAGGTCGACCAGCTCGCAGCGATGGGCGTGCACCGCTACAACCACAACCTCGAGACCGCGCGCAGCCACT
This sequence comes from Actinomycetota bacterium, assembly GCA_032230725.1. GTDB lineage: Bacteria > Actinomycetota > Actinomycetes > Mycobacteriales > Pseudonocardiaceae > Actinomycetospora. The sequence continues at coordinate 531 of JAVXWR010000049.1, read as the reverse complement.
TCCCGGAGGTCGTCACCACCCACACCTGGGAGGAGCGCTGGGAGACGCTCCAGATGGTCCGCGGCGCGGGCATGGAGGTCTGCTGCGGCGGGATCGTCGGGATGGGCGAGACGCTCGAGCAGCGCGCCGAGTTCGCGGTGCAGCTCGCCGAGCTGGAGCCCGACGAGGTGCCGATGAACTTCCTCATCCCGAACCCCGGCACGCCGTTCGCGCACCTCGACGTGCCGCAGGGACCGGACGCGCTGATGACGATCGCCGCGTTCCGCCTCGCGATGCCGAAGACCGTGCTGCGCTTCGCGGGGGGTCGCGAGCTCACCCTCGGGGACCTCGGCGCGGAGCAGGGCATGCTCGGCGGGGTCAACGCGATCATCGTCGGCAACTACCTGACCAACCTCGGGCGCCCGGCCGAGCAGGACCTCGAGATGCTCGAGACCCTCAAGATGCCGATCAAGGCCCTCAACGACACCCTATGACGACCATCCCGTGACGACGACCGTGTACTGCTCCTGGTGCGGCGGCGAAACCAGTACC
>JAVXWR010000380.1:0-2680 GCA_032230725.1 Actinomycetota bacterium | reverse complement strand
GCGCCATGCCCATCGCCTCGGCGGCGCAGGCCATGGTGTTGGCGGTGTACATGCCGCCGCAGGCGCCCTCGCCGGGGCAGATGGCGCGCTCGATCTCGTCGACCTTCTCGCGGGTGATCAGCCCGCGCGCGCAGGCCCCGACGGCCTCGAACGCGTCGATGATCGAGACCTCCTTGCCGTCGACCATGCCCGGCATGATCGAACCGGCGTAGAGGAAGACGCTGGCGAGGTCGAGCCGCGCGGCGGCCATGAGCATGCCGGGCAGCGACTTGTCGCAGCCCGCGAGCAGCACGGTGCCGTCGAGCCGCTCGGCCTGCACGACGGTCTCGACGGAGTCGGCGATGACCTCACGGCTCACCAGCGAGTAGTGCATCCCGACGTGGCCCATGGAGATGCCGTCGGAGACCGAGATCGTCCCGAACTCCATGGGGAAGCCGCCCGCGTGGTGCACGCCCTCCTTGGACGCCGTGGCCAGGCGGTCCAGCGAGAGGTTGCACGGGGTGATCTCGTTCCAGCTCGACGCGACGCCGATCTGGGGTTTGGAGAAGTCGTCGTCGTCCATCCCGACCGCGCGCAGCATGCCGCGGGCGGCGGCCCGCTCCATCCCGTCGGTGACGTCTCGGCTGCGGGGCTTGACGTCGTGCTCGGTGGTGGTGCCGGGCCCGGCGGTGTGGTTCGCCATGCCCGTGACCGTAACGCGCGGGCCCGACAGCGTCCCCTCAGCGCGGGGTCGCGGCGAACTTCGCGATGGCGGCGTCGGTGACCGGCTCGAACAGGTTCACGAGGGTGCCGTCGGGATCGCGCAGGAGCAGCGAGCGGTTGCCCCACGGCATCGTCGTCGGCTCCTGGACGACCTCGAGGTCGTCGGCCCCGGCCCGCAGCGCGGCGAACGCCCCGTCGAGGTCCTCGACGAGGAACTCGACGATCGCCGACCGGTTCGCGGCCGGGCCCGCGACCCCGGGGCCGAAGAGCCCGACGGTCCGCGTGCTCCCCACCGCGAGCGTGCTGGACGTGGTGCGCAGCTCGGCGAAGTCCGCGTTCGCCCACGACGCGTCGACGCCGGTCACGCGCTCGTAGAAGGCGACGAGGCGGGCGACGTCGTCGGTGATGATCCGGACGGACACGAGGTTCACGGCGGGGCTCCCGTCATCGCCCGGCGGGTCCGGGCACAGGAGGAAAACTAGGAGCGGTGGCGGTCAGGACCTGTCCGCCACCCTGGGGGTCGCTCCTGCGGTCAGGCCCCGGCGACCGGGACCGGCGCGGGAGCCCGGACCGGCGCGGGGGTCGGGCCGGCGTAGGCGCCCGAATCGCCGGAGACCGCGACGCTGTGCTGACCGGACAGGGAGACCGGGACGTCCCCGGCCACCGTGACGCGGTGCATGCGCCGCGGCACGTCGTCGTAGTCGTCCACGGCGTAGTGCTGGGTGGCGCGGTTGTCCCAGAGCGCGATGTCGCCGGGCGACCAGCGCCACCGGACCGTGTTCTCCAGGCGCGTGATGTGGCGCTGCAGCACCTCGAACAGCGAGCGCGAGTCCTGCCCGTTCACCTCGAGGATCCGGGAGACGAACTGGCCGAGCACGAACGCGGGCTCTCCGGTCTCGGGGTGCACCCGGACGACGGGGTGGTGCGTCCGGTAGATCGTCGCGGTGAACTCCTGCTGGTACTCGGCCGACGCCACCGACGGCTCGACGACGGCGTGCGAGGTGGCGTAGTCGTAGTCGTTGCAGTGCTCGGCCCACAGGTCGTCGACGAGCCGTCGCATGTGGGTGGGCAGGATCGCGTACGCCCGAGCGGTGTTCGCGAAGACGGTGTCGCCACCGTAGGGCGGCAGGATCTGGGCGCGCAGGGTCGTGAAGGCGGGCGGCCGGTCGACGAACGTGACGTCGGTGTGCCAGCTGTTGGCCTTGTTCCCGCGCTCCGAGTCCACCGGGAGGATCGCCGCCTCGTCCAGGCCGCCGGTGATCGTCGGGTGCGCCGTGGTCAGCGGCCCGAGGCGGCGGACGAAGCCGGCGTGGGCCGCGTCGTCGAGGTGGTCCTGCCCGTGCAGGAACACGACCTTGTGCTCGAGGATCGCGGCGCGGACGTAGGCCACGACGTCGTCGGGCAGATCGGGGCCCAGCCGGATTCCGGTGATCTCGGCGCCGAGTGCACCGGCCACCTTCCGCGTGTCCAGAGAATCGCCGACGGCCATGGCGGACCTTTCGCATCGGGCGTGCAGAACGCGCGCGAGAACGGATTCCGCGCGCGGAAGGAATCGGGACGAGCAGCTCAGCGCAGGGCGGGGAGAATCCGCGGGCGCTGTCGAGCGGACCGGGAAGAGCGCGTCAGCGTCGACAGAGCGCTGCGGCGGTCAGCAGGAGGTCGATGTGCACACGGGAGGTCAGCGTCACCGTCACCGGCTCCGGGCTCGAGCCCGTGGTCGCCACGGGGCGACGCTCGGTGGAATGCACGGCGCGACCGGGTCCCTTCGTCGACGACCTGTTCGGTCACCGAAGCACATGCCGGGCCCGCGGCACAAGCTCCTGGGCGGGCGTCACGGCCCGGGGAAGTGTCGGTCGTCGTCTCGACAGTTCCGGGAGATCGCGTCGGAATCCACCGGCCGGCGATTTCACACGGACTTGACCGGCGGTGATCGGGATGGTTGTGTCCGGGTCATGGCGCCCCGGGGCACGTTGGTCAC
>JAVXWR010000374.1:0-4802 GCA_032230725.1 Actinomycetota bacterium | reverse complement strand
CCAAGAAGTCCGAGGTCTTCACCACGGCGGAGAACAACCAGCCGTCGGTCCAGATCCAGGTCTTCCAGGGCGAGCGCGAGATCGCGGCCTACAACAAGAAGCTCGGCATGTTCGAGCTGACCGGCCTACCGCCCGCCCCGCAGGGCGTGCCGCAGATCGAGGTCACCTTCGACATCGACGCCAACGGCATCGTCAACGTCTCGGCCGTCGACAAGGGCACCGGCAAGTCGCAGGCCATGACCATCACCGGCGGGTCGGCCCTGTCCAAGGAGGAGATCGACCGCATGGTCTCCGACGCGGAGGCCCACGCCGACGAGGACCGCAAGCGCCGTGAGGCCGCGGAGACCCGCAACCAGGCGGAGTCGCTGGTCCACCAGACCGAGAAGGTCCTCTCCGAGAACGGCGACAAGGTCCCCGCGGAGGTCAAGGACAAGGTCCAGGGCTCGCTCGACGACCTGCGCAAGGCCCTCGAGGGCGACGACACCGAGGCCGTCAAGACCGCGGTGGAGAAGCTCGCGACCGACTCGCAGGAGCTCGGCCAGGCCATCTACTCCCAGGCGCAGCAGTCGGGCGACGCCGCCGGCGCCGCGGGTGCGGCCGGCGAGGGCGCCACGGCCGGCGGGGACGACGACGTCGTCGACGCCGAGATCGTGGACGACGACAAGAAGCAGTGACCACGCCGGACACCGGTGCCGCGCCCGGCCCCACGGCCGGGCGCGGCGGACCCGAGGAGGAGGTCACCGTGGAGCACCCGGCCGAGGAGTCGGTCAAGGACCATCAGGAGGAGTTCGGCGCCGGACCGGACGCTCCCGGCGGGGTCACCGTCGAGGGCGCGCCCGCCGACGGCGACCAGGCCCCGGACGCGGCCGTCGGCGGCGTGCCGACGAGCGGCGCGCAGGACCCCGGCACGACCGACGGCGCCGCCGAGCCGCCCGACCCCGAGCTCACGCGCCTGCGTACCGAGCTCGAGGAGCGCACCGCCGACCTGCAGCGTGTGTCGGCGGAGTACGCGAACTACCGGCGCCGGGTGGACCGTGACCGCGAGGCCACCGTGACCGGGGCGAAGGCCCAGGTCGCCGGAGAGCTGCTCACCGTGCTCGACGACGTCGAGCGCGCGGGCGCCCACGGCGATCTGACCGGCCCGTTCAAGGTGGTCGCCGACCGGCTCACCGAGACCCTGACGCGCGCCGGGCTCAGCGGCTTCGGCGAGGTCGGGGACGCGTTCGACCCGTCGGTGCACGAGGCCGTCGCGCACGGCACCTCGGCCGAGGTGGACGGTCCGACCGTCACCATCGTGATGCGCCGGGGCTACCGCTTCGGCGAGAAGGTGCTCCGGCCGGCGATGGTCGAGGTCACCGACCACGACCCGGACGCGGTCCCGGCCGGCAGCGGTTCGGTCGGCGGCAGCGAGAACGGCTGACGATCCCCGCGGGGGTCGATACTCGAGGACGAGTCCGTGCGGATGCCGGGCTCACGGGAGGAGGACGAACCCACGATGGCGAATCGTGACTGGCTCGAGAAGGACTTCTACCGTGAGCTCGGCGTCGACAAGGACGCCTCGCAGGACGAGATCAAGAAGGCCTACCGCAAGATCGCGCGGGAGAACCACCCCGACACGAAGCCCGGCGACGAGAAGGCCGAGGCCCGCTTCAAGGCGGCGGGCGAGGCCTACGGGGTGCTCTCCGACCCGACGAAGCGCAGCGAGTACGACGAGGCGCGCAGTCTCTTCGCCGGCGGCCGCTTCGGCGGCTTCGGGGGAGGTGGGGGCGGCGGCCGGGGCGCCGGCACGGGCGCGACCGCCGGCTTCGACGTCAACGACCTGTTCGGCGGGGGCGGCCGGGGCGGCGGCGGTGGAGGTCTCGGCGACCTGCTCGGCGGCATCTTCGGCGGCATGGGCGGCGCCGGCGGCACCCAGACCGACCCCACCGGCGGCATGGGCGGCGCCGGGGGTGTGGGCGGCATGGGCGGCGGTCTCGGCGGCACCCCCCGCCGGCGCCGCGGGGCCGACGTCGAGACCGAGGTCCGCATCGACTTCGCCGAGGCCGTGAACGGCGCGACGCTCCCGCTGCGGCTCACCTCGCCGATGCGCTGCGGCACCTGCGAGGGCTCCGGCGCACGGCCCGGCACCACGCCACGCACCTGCACGCGGTGCGGCGGCGCCGGGCTCGTCTCCCGCAGCCAGGGCGCGTTCGCGTTCAGCGAGCCCTGCCCGGACTGCCGCGGGACCGGGCACCTCGTCGACGACCCGTGCCCGGAGTGCGGCGGCGACGGCGTGAGCTCCCGCCCGCGGACGCTGACCATCCGCGTCCCCGCCGGGGTGGAGGACGGCAAGCGCATCCGGCTCGCCGGCAAGGGCCAGCCCGGACCCAGTGGCGGCCCGGCCGGCGACCTCTACGTCGTCGTGCACGTGACGCCCGACACGGTGTTCGGCCGGTCGAGCAAGAACCCCGACGACCTCACGCTCTCGCTGCCGGTGACCTACCCGGAGCTGGTGCGGGGCGCCACGGTCACGGTGCCGACGCTCGAGGGTCGCATCTCGCTCAAGGTGCCACCGGGCAGCGCCGTCGGGCGCACGCTGCGCGTCCGCGAGCGCGGGGTGAAGCGCAAGGACGGCCGCGGGGACCTGCTGGTCACCCTCGAGCTCGCCGTGCCCTCGCGCCTGTCCGCGGAGGCGACCGAGGCCCTCGACGCCTACGCCCGGGCCACCGCCGACCACGACCCTCGCGCCCGACTGATGGATCGGGCGGAGGCCGGCCGCAAGGAGGCGGCGTCGTGAGCGGCCCGCAGGGCCCGCGCGACGGTGCCCGGGGCACGGACGGCGCGCCGCGCGGGTCCGCGATCCCGGGCCTGCCGGCGTGGGCGGACGAGGACACCCCGGTCTTCGTCATCTCCATCGCCGCCGAGTTCTCCGGCATGCACGCCCAGACCCTGCGTTCCTACGACCGGATCGGCCTCGTCCGCCCCGGCCGGGCCAGCGGCGGCGGACGGCGCTACTCGGTGCGCGACATCGCGCTGCTGCGCGAGGTCCAGCGGCTCTCCCAGGAGGAGGGCGTCAACCTCGCCGGCATCAAGCGGATCATCGAGCTCGAGCGCGAGGTCGACCAGTTGACCGACCGGCTCGCCGAGGTCACCGAGGAGCTCGCGCGCAGCCAGACCCGGCTCCAGGCGCTCTCCGAGCAGCGCGGCGGCCGCGGCGACCTGCTGCCGGTCCGGCGCACCCAGTCCGTCGTGGTCTGGCGGCCCGGGCGGCGGTCGGCGCCGGAGCCCGAGGAGCCCCCGGAGCACTGAGCGTCCGCTCAGTCCTCGTCGTCGTCGGTGAAGGGGTCGTAGTGGATCCGGTCCAGGGGCGTGCCGTCGACCAGCAGGGCGGCCGTGGTCGCCCGGATCATGTCGGGCGAGCCGGCGACGACGATGTCGTGCTCGAGCCACGGCCCGGCGCGGGTGATGGCCTCGACGACGGTGCCCGGTGCGAGCTCCATGTCGAGCGGGTCGGACTCGCACGCCCCGACGACCGCGAGCCACGGCGCGTCCTCGCCGATCACGGCGAAGCGGTCCAGCGTGTGCAGGTCCTCCGGGGTCCGGCCCCCGACGATCACGGTGGTCGGCCGCACGTCCGCCCCCGCCGCGGCCTGCGCGGCGAGGTCCTCGCACAGTGCCAGCGCGACCGCGGCGCCGGTCCCGCCGGCGACGACGAGCAGTTCCCGCTCGGCCGTGGCGTCGGCGGTGAGGTCGCCCTCGGCCGGCCCGATGTTCCAGCGCTCGCCGCACTGGCTGTGCGCGACGAGGCTGCGGCTGACCCAGCCGCCCGCCACCGCGCGGACGTGGAACTCCAGCAGGCCGTCGGCGCGGGGCGCACCGGCCGGCGTCAGGCGCCGCCACATGCGGGGGCGCTGGGGCACCTCGACGGTGACCCACTGCCCGGGCCGGTACTCGACCGGGACGTCCGGGGCGACCGTGATCACCGCGAGGTCCCAGCTCAGGCGCCGGTGCCCCACGACGGTGCCGCCCACGACGCCGGGCAGGCTCGCCGCGCGCCGGCGTGCGGGCTCGGCCGCGAGCGAGTACGCGAGGACCCAGGCGGCGTCGGCCCCGGGGGCCCACAGCTCACCGGCGAACTCCCGCACCGCACCGACCAGCGCGACGCCGATGGGCTCGTCGGCGGAGGCGTCGAGGCCCAGGGCCCGGGTCTCGCGCGCGAGCGTGCCGATCGCGGCCGCGAGCTCCTGGGGCCGGTCGACCGCGGACATCGCGGCGATCGAGGCCCGCAGCAGCCGCCGCGAGGCGCGGTCGGCCTGGGCCGGGAACTGCGCGCGCAGGTGCGGGGCGAGGCTGAAGAGCAGGGCGCCGAACCAGTGGGCGACGTCGGCCTCCTGGTCGTCGAGGCGGGACCAGATCGCGCGGACGGCCTCGCCGGCCAGGGCCACGTCGGAGCGCGGGGAGGCCAGCGGGGTCGTGGCCCCGGGGTTCGCGGGCCGGGGGCTCGGTGGCTGAGGGCTCGGTGGCTGCGGGCTCGCCTGCCGGGGTGCGCGGGGCCGGGGGCTGGGCGCCGGCGCCGCGTGGGTGGGCGCCGGTTCGGGGACGGCGGGTGCGGGAGCGGCGGGTGCGGGAGCGGCGGGAGCGGCCGCGACGGCCTCGGGCTCGGCGCCGGTGGGCTCGGCGCCGGCCGGCTCGGCGGCCCCGGCAGCCTCGGGGGCGACGGTGGGAACCTCGGGCGCGGCGGGAACCTCGGCGTGGTTCTCGGGACGGTGCTCGGCGGAGATGCGGGGCACCACCGCGGTTCGCGCGTCGTCGGGGACGTGGCG
>JAVXWR010000327.1:0-7949 GCA_032230725.1 Actinomycetota bacterium | reverse complement strand
GCGACCCCGGCCTAGCGACGCCGCTCCACGCCCAGGAGCCCGATGACGGTCCAGACGGCCGACACCCCGAGCAGCGGCGCCGCGAACGAGGCGATCGAGGGCGCCAGGTCGATGTCGATGCGGCACGCCATCAGCAGCGCGACCGCCGCGATCACCCCGAGCAGCCCGTCGGCCACCCGGATGCCCCGCGGTGGGGGCGGGGGGCGTCGTGCCGACGCCGCCGCCTGCGCCGCGCGCGGGCCGGGCATCGGGCCGTCGTCGGGACCCGTCACCGCGCGCCTGCCCTCGTCGAGGACCACCGCCGCCCGGCCGCGCGCCCGCAGCCCCGCCGCCAGGAGGTCGTCCACCGCCGTCCGGAGGTCGTCCCGTCCGGCACGGACCGCGCGGGAGGCGTGCACCAGCGTGGCGTGCCCGTGGTCGGCGGCGGCGAGCTCGGCGTACTCGACCTCCCATTCGTCGAGGCGTCCCCCGAGGGAGCGGAAGACCAGCCGTCGCTCGCGGCGCCGGGCCCCGGGCGGGAACCACCACGAGACCGAGCGGGTGCCGTCGGGCCCCGTGCGGCAGGCCCCGTAGTGCGCCCCGAGCGCGGCCAGCTGCGGCCCCACCTCGGCGCGCACGACGTTCGCCCACATCCCGCCCGTCATGCCCCACCTCCGGACGGCCCGGCCCCGGACGCCACTGTGACATGCGTCATCGGCTGCGGCCAGGGCGATCGCGGGGTTCGCGGGGTGGCGCATCGGGAACGAGGCGGACATGCCCGCCGTGTCCGACCGGTACATGATCAGCGTGTTGCGCCCCTTCGTGGCTGCGACCGGCCCGGTGCTGTCGGGGCTGCGCGACGCCGACCCGTTCCGGCTGGGCCGCCTCGCCCGGCGGCGCGCCCTCGAACTGGAGGCCGAACCCAGCGACGCCGCGCCGGACCCGACCCCGACGACCAGGAGCGGGAAGGTCCGGCGGACCGCCGGGAACCTCCGGCGCCGCGGGTTGGACCGCCTCGCCACCTCCCGGCTGCCCGGCACCCCGCGCTGGTCGGTGATGACGCCGGAGGAGCGCGACCACTGGTGGGTGGCCCGCGTCGGCCGCTTCACCTCGGCCGTCGCGTCGATCCCGGGCATCGGCGGGGCGCTGGCGCGCCGGCTCCCGGTCTCGGACATCCTCGGGCTGGCCGCCCAGGGCCTCGTCGTGTGCGCCATCGCGGGCGAGCACGGGGTGACCGGACGCGACGAGCAGGTCCGGCTGCTCGGCCAGGTCCTCTTCGAGCGCGACCTGCGCCCCGGTGAGCACGGCGACCCGCACGACGAGGGTGTGGAGCGCGAGGCCCGCGACCTCACCGGTGAGCTCTCCACCGAGCCCGGGCACGCCCACGACGGTCGGCTGCGGGCGCTCGCCCGCGCGGTCTGGCGGATGGGGCGGTCGTTGTTCGCGCTGCACGAGGAGCTCGACCGGCGCCCGCAGGGCCGCTGGTGGTGGCGCACGCTGGCGAACGTGCCGGTCGTCGGGGCCTTCGGGGCGTACAAGAGCGAGCGGTCGGGATTGAAGCGGGCCGCGCGGCGGGCAGCCACCCTGCTCGGGCGGGACGGGGCCGCGGGGTCGTCGTCCCGACGGTGATGCGCCGATGTGGCGTCACCCACGTTGGATTGGGGGCGACCCGCCCGGGTGTGACGCGCCGCGGACCGGAATACTGCAGGGCGGTTTCACCGACGTCGCGGGACCCCGACGTGCCGGCCAGCACCGGCATCCGTCGACCCGCGTATCGCGACGGTGACGAGAGCGAGGAGCAGGAGACCGACGTGACGTACGTGATCGCCGAACCGTGTGTGGACGTGCTCGACAAGGGCTGCATCGAGGAGTGCCCGGTCGACTGCATCTACGAAGGGGGTCGGATGATGTACATCCACCCCGACGAGTGCGTCGACTGCGGTGCCTGTGAGCCGGTGTGCCCGGTCGAAGCCATCTACTACGAGGACGACGTCCCCGACCAGTGGTCGGTCTACACCCAGGCCAACGTGGACTTCTTCGACGAGCTGGGCTCGCCGGGCGGGGCCGCCAAGGTCGGCAAGACCGACCGCGACGTGGGCCCGGTGCCGAACCTGCCGCCGCAGGGGGAGTGACCACGCTGCCCGGGGGGGCGAGCGGAGCGACGGGGCGATCCCGGCCGGTCCTGCCCGACTTCCCCTGGGACAGCCTCGCGGCGGAGACCGCGACGGCCCGGTCGCACCCCGACGGCGTCGTCGATCTCTCCGTCGGCACCCCCGTCGACCCCGTCCCCGAGGTCGTCGCGGAGGCGCTGCGGACGGCGTGGAACTCGCCGGGCTATCCCCAGACGTGGGGGACGCCGCGGCTGCGGACGGCGGCCGTGGAGGCGCTGGGGCGGCGCTACGGGGTCGCGGGCGTGGTGCCGGACGCCGTGCTGCCCACCATCGGGTCCAAGGAACTGGTGGCGTGGCTGCCGACGCTGCTCGGGCTCGGCGCCGGCGACGTGGTCGCCATCCCCGACCTCTCCTACCCGACCTACGAGGTCGGGGCCCTGCTCGCGGGGGCGTCCTCGGTGCGCGTCGCCGACGACGAGCCCCTGCCCGCCGGGGCGCGGCTGGTCTGGCTGAACTCACCGTCGAACCCGACGGGTCGGGTGCTCGGCGTCGAGGCCCTCGCCGCGCGGGTCGACGAGGCGCGGCGCCTCGGGGCCGTCGTCGCCTCCGACGAGTGCTACCTCGGCCTGCCCGCCCCGGGCGCGGACCCGGTCTCCGTGCTCGACCCCCGGGTGCACGGCGGGGCGGTCGGGTCGCTGCTCGCCGTGCACTCGCTGTCGAAGACCTCGCAGCTCGCGGGCTACCGGGCGGGCTTCGTCGCCGGCGACCCCGAGCTGGTCGCCGGGCTGCTCGCCGTCCGCAAGCACGCCGGGATGATCGTGCCGCGCCCCGTGCAGGAGGCGATGACGGCGGCGCTGACCGACGACGCGCACGTCGCCGAGACGCGGCTGCGCTACGACGCCCGGCGGGCTCTGCTGCTCCCGGCGCTGGAGAAGGCGGGCCTGCGGGTCGACCACTCCGAGGCCGGGCTCTACCTGTGGGCGACGGCGGGCCGGCCGTGTCGCGAGACGCTGGCGTGGTTCGCCGACCGCGGCATCCTCGTCGCGCCGGGGGAGTTCTACGGCCCGGCCGGGGCGGAGCACGTACGGGTGGCGCTCACCGCGTCGGACGAGCGGATCGAGGCGGCGGTGTCGCGCCTGTAGGTGCGCTGCGCGCTCGTGAGCACTTTCGGTGGCTATAGGCACCGAAAGTGCTCACGAGGGCGAAGCCCACCGGAAGACCCCCGGCGCCGCGCCCTGCACCACCGAGGCCACCTGCAGCCAGCGCGGCACGAACACCTCCGCACGACCGCGTTCCACCGCGCGAAGCGTCGCCGCCGCGACCCGGTCGGCCGGGACCGGGCGGGGGACCGCGCGCTCGTACCCCCGGCGCACCAGGAACGGGGTGTCGACGGCCCCCGGCAGCACCGTCGTGACCCCGATGTCGGGCTCCTCCAGGCGCAGCGCGTCGGCGAAGGTCCGCAGGCCCGCCTTGGCTGCCGAGTACGCCGCCTCGCCGGCCACGCCCAGCGCGGCGATCGAGGCGACGAACACCACGTGGCCGCCCGCGGCCCGCACCTGCGGCCACAGCGCGCGGGTGAGCAGCACGGGGGCGACGAGGTCGGCGGCCAGTACGGCGTCGACCCCGGCCTCGTCGGCCTCCCGGAACGCCCCCGCCGCCCCGATCCCCGCGGCGTGCACCACCAGCCGGACCCCGTGCTCCCCGGCGGCCGCGGCGACGGCCGCGCGCCCCGCCGTCGTCGTGAGGTCCGCGACGACGCCGTGCGCGCCGGTGGCGGCGGCGACCGCGCCCAGGCGGTCGGGGTCGCGCCCGGTCACCAGCAGCGGCGCGGCCCGGCCGGCCAGCCGGCGCGCGAGGGCCTCCCCGATCCCGGACGAGGCTCCCGTCACCAGGGCGGGCGCGCCGTCCGGGGTCATCCCGGGCAGCTGTGCGACGCCGAGGACCGCGAGGACTCGGGTGGGTCGCGGCGGTCCCAGACGGCGGCGTCCTCGGGGGCCTGCCCGCGGCGCAGCAGGACCGTGCTGCGCAGGGTCACCGCGGCGATGCCGGCGAGCACGACGAGCCCGGCGACCGCCTGCCCCGCGATCAGCGGTCCCGTGGTCTCCAGGTCCTCGCCGAGCCAGGCGATGCCGGCGAACACCCCGACGATGGGGTCGGCCGTGGTGATGACGGCGACCGAGGGCGAAACCAGCCGCCCCTGCTGGAACGTGTTCTGGCTGAGCAGGAACCCCATCGGGCCGACGACGCAGGCCGCGTAGAGCGCGGGGGTGGTGAACAGCTCCCCGAGCCCGCCGCGCACCGCCGTCGTCACGGCCTTCATCAGGGCCGCCGTGATCCCGAAGAGGACCCCGGTGGCGAGCGCGAGCGCGAGGATGCGGATGGGGTGGCTCGAGAGCCCCGCGAAGACCAGGCAGCCGAGGACCACCGCCGCGACCGTCACGAGGAAGGCCGGGGAGCCGGTGACGTCGAGGTGCTCGGAGCCCGGGCCGGACACCGGGCGTGCCTGCAGGAGGAACGCCGCGAGCCCGGCCGCGGTGAGCAGCCCGCCGCCCACCACCCAGCGGTCCGGGGCGCGTCCGTGCAGCAGGGCGGAGAAGACCCCGGCGAACACGACCCCGGTGACCAGCAGCGGCTGCACGACCGTCAGCGGCCCGAACGCGAGCGCGACGAGCTGCATCGACAGCGCGAGCACGGTCATCACCAGTCCGAGCAGCCACCAGGGGTGCCGGATGAGGTCGACGACGAGCCGCGGGCTCAGCGTCGCGGACACCGGCACCTCGTGCGTGGCCCGTTGTTGTGCGGCGCTGGCCATGCCGAACCCGGCGGCTCCCACGACCGCGGCGGGGACGGCGACCAGCAGCGAGACGGCTTCGGTCACCGTGATGCGCCTCCGTGCGGGCCCGCCGTCGCCGGCGGGCCGTGTCGGTTCTCCCTCAACGCCCGAGTCTCCTCCTCCCGGGCAACGCCTGCTTCACGAATCAGTGCCGCCCAGGCCGCGTCCACGCGTTCGGGGAGGTCGCCCCCGGCGAGGACGGCGTCGTCGACGGCGAGCCCGAGGCCCAGGGTCCGGCCCCACCCGATGGCCCCGACCGCCACCCCGACGCCCTCGGCCAGGGGCAGTACCGGCACGACCTCGGCCACGAGCCCGCCCCCGATGTGCAGCGGCCTGCGCACCCCGGGCATCACCGAGACGACGAGGTGGAAGAACCGGCCGCCGTAGGTCAGGCGGGCGAACCACCGCTGCACGGGTCGCGGGACGCGGCCGAGCGCGGCCAGGACGGCGGCCGACCCCTCGGCCTGCCCGCGGGCCCGGCCCCGCTCGAGGGCGTCCGCGACCGCCGCTACCCGCGCCCGGAGCGGGCCCGGCGCGACCGGGAGGTCGACGGCGACGGCGGCGGTGCGGTTGCCGGTCCCCGCGTGGTCGGCGCCGGCCCGCAGCCGGGCGGTGAGCGGCACCATCGCCCGCACCGTCGTCGCCCCCGGCGCGGCCAGGGCCTCGGCGACGGCGGTGACGACGACGACGGTGGTGCTGGTCCCGAGGGCCCGCGCGAGGGCGCGGACCTCGGCGGCGTCCCGGACGCGGCTGACGAACCGGGTGGTCGCGGCGCCGCCGCGGGAGCGGTCACCCAGTGCGCCGGCCCGGGCACCTCCGGCGCGGGCGAGGGCGGCGATGCCCGAGAGCCGGCGGCGGGTCGCTCCGCGGCGCGCGGCGCGGTCGTCGGGGCCCTGCCCGTCCCCGGTGTCCCGGCGGCTCACCGGCACGCCCGCGGCCTCGTCGGTGAGCAGGCGCACGAGGGCGTCGGTGACCGCGAGCCCGTCCCCGAGGCAGTGGTGCACCGCGGCGAGGACCGCGACCTCCCGGGGCCCGGTCCTGGCGAGGGTGAGCCGCCATCCGGTGTCACGGGGGTCGACCGGGGCACCGACGATGTCGGCGGTGGTCACGGCGTCGCGGTCGCCCTCGCGCAGGACCGGGTCGACGTGGCGGGCGGGGTCGGGGGTGACGGGCCGCCAGCGCAACGGGCCCGTGTCGTCGAGGCGCCGGGCCAGCAGGGCGATCCCGGCGGCGCGCTCGCGGACGCGGTCGGCGACGAGTGCGGGCCAGTCGGTCTGGTCGTCGTCGGGGACGGCGATCGTGATCCGTGCCCCGAGCACCTGCGGGACCCGCGCGGTCGAGGCGTGCCAGAACAGCGCGTCCTCCGGGCGCATCCGCTCGACGCCGCGCGTGCCGGCGAGGGCCGGGGCGAGGTCCTGCCCGCGTGGGCGTTCGCGCAGCGCGGCGACGCGGGCGGCGTGGGTGGCCGGGTCGGTGAGGGTCCGCAGGGCCGCGGTGAGCTCGCCCGGCCCGGAGCAGCGCGTGGCGAGTCCGGCGCGGGCGAGCAGGCGGGCGTTGTCGCGGCCGTGACCGGGGATGGGGTCGACGACGAGCAGGGGACGCGCACAGGCCAGCGCCTCGAACGCGCTGGCCCCGCCGCCGGTGGTGACGACGACGTCGGCGCCGCGCGTGGCGGTGGCCGGGTCGTCGATCCAGCGGTGGACCTCGACGCGGCCGGGGTGGGCGGCGGCGAGGGCGTCCAGGCGGGCGCGAGCGCGGGGGTCGGTGGTGGCGACGACGGGGTCGGCGCCGGCGGCGAGGACCGCACCGACGATCGTCGGGAGGTCGCCGAACCCGAGGGAACCGGCGGCGACGAGGACGCGGAGCCGGCGGGGTTGACATCCCGGGGGCGGCGGGTGGAACGCCGACACCACCGGCCAGCGCACGATGTGCACCGTCGCGCCCGGCGCCGACCGCCGCACCCGTCGCGCCGCCTCGTCCGTGGTGACCAGGACCGCGTCGAGATCCGCGTCGCACCACAGTGGCTGCGGCGCCGGGTCCGAGGGCACCACCACCGCGCGGGCCGCCAACCGCCCGCTGCGGCGCAGGTGGCCCAGCCCCGCGACGCCCTCGGGGAAGGTCGCGACGACGAGGTCGGGGCGGTGTGCGGTGAGCAACGGCGCGATCGACCGCGCGCTCCAGCGCCCGAGCGCGGCCCGGGTCCCCGCGCGGAAGAACCCGACGTGGACGAGCAGCCAGTAGTACAGCCCGTAGAGCCACGGCAGCGCCCGCACGCACGTGGCGTAGACGCCGGAGAACATCCGCGGGGCGGCGCGCCCCATCCCCGCGAGCACGTCGCTCGTCACCACCTCGGCCCCGGGCCAGGCCGCCCCGACCGCCTCCGCGACCGCGGCCGCGGCGGCGTGGTGGCCGGCGCCGATCGAGCCGGAGAGCAGCAGCACCCGACCGGGTGCCCCGGCGCTAGCGTGCTGGGGTGAGCCGGGAGCAGCAGGCCCAGGAGCAGCCGTCGCGGTCGGATCGGCGACCGGTCGGCTCGTCGTCGTCACCACGGACCCCCGCTCGTGTGCTGGTGCTCTCCGCCCCGGTCGGCGAGGGCCACGTCGCCGGCGCCCGCGCGCTCGCGGCGCGGATGCGCACGGTGTGGCCGGACGCCGAGGTCGCCGAGGTCGAGACCGTCGCCGGCGGCCCGCGGCGCACCCGCCTGCTCGCCGAGGCGTACCGGGTCGTCATGCGCGTCGCGCCGGGCCTCTACGGCCTCGCCTACGACGTCCTGGGCCGGTTCCCGCGCGTGGCCGCGCTCTTCCGGCGCCTCGGGGCGCCCGCCACCGCCCGCGCGCTGCGCCCGGCGCTGCGCCGCCACCGCCCCGACCTCGCCGTCTGCACCTACCCGGTCACCACCGGCGGGCTCGCCCGGCTGCGCCGCCGGGGCGAGACCACCGCCCGCACCGTCGCCGTCGTCACCGACCCGGCCGTGCACCCGTTCTGGGTCTGGGCCGACGTCGACGAGACGTGGGTGATGCTCGACG
>JAVXWR010000315.1:0-5021 GCA_032230725.1 Actinomycetota bacterium | reverse complement strand
GCATCGCGCCGGCGAAGGCGACGAGGACCCCCGCGAACCGTCCGAGCCCGGACGAGGAGGGGGTGAAGTAGCGGGCGCAGTAGAGGACGACGAGCGCGCCGACCCCGGTGACGAGCAGCGAGAGCGTGGCCGACAGCGCGTCGAGCCGGACCGCGATCTCGACGCCCAGGGCGGGAATCCAGGTGATGGCCTCCTCGACCCGACCGCCGGCGAGCACCGTCGGCAGCCGCGTGAGGATCCAGCCGAAGGCGGCGGCGGGGACGAGCGCGAGCAGGGCGAACGCCCGCCGGCCGAGGGCGCGGACGAGGGTGGGAGCGATGAGGGCGGTCAGGGCGTGGACCCCGATCAGCACCAGCACGTACCGCTCCCTCGTTCACACACCGTCGCCGACGATGCTACCGATCGGGGTCGGGCCGTCCCTTTCGTCCGTTTCGATGGTGGGCCGACGGCGCAGGGCGTCGAGCGCGATCGCCCGCTGCCGGTCGGCGAGCCCCCGGCGGTCCGCACGGTCGACGACGACCTCGACGACACGGACCCCCGGCCGCCCGGTCGGCGCGAGCGCCGCCGCGAGCTCGCCCACGCCGGTGGGCGCGGCGTGCTCGACGTGGTGGGCGCGGCAGAGCGCGGCGAGGTCGGTGCCGTGGGGGGTGGCGAAGACCCGCTCGAAGGCCGCGGAGTGCTCCGAGGCGCCCTGCTCGAGCGTGGCGAACACGCTGCCGCCGTCGTCGTTGGCGACCACCACCACCAGCTCCGGGCGGGGCTCGTGCACGCCCACAGCGAGCCCGCCCGCGTCGTGCAGGAACGTCACATCACCGAGCAGAGCGTAGGCGGGTCCGTCGTGCGCGAGGGCCGCGCCGGTCGCGAACGACACCGCGCCGTCGATCCCGGAGACCCCCCGCGCCGAGACGACGGTGAGGTCCGCGCGCGGACGGGCGGCGAGGGCGACGTCGCGCACCGGGCTCGACGACCCGACCACGAGCAGGGCGCCGGGCGGCAGCGCTGTCACCACGGCCACCGCGAGGGCCGGGCCGGTGCCGTCCTGCGCCGCGGCCTCCACCGCGTCGGCCACCCGGGCGTCGGCGCCCGCCATCCGCGCGCCGTAGGCCTCGTCCACGCCCCATGCGGGCGGCGGGGGCAGCGCCCCGACCTGCCGTGCGGTGCCGGCCACGTCGGTCCACCCGGGCCGGGCGGCGCCGCCGGCGGAGGCGGCCGGCACGACGACCACCTCCACCCGCGGATCGGCCAGCAGCCGGGAGACGGGCCGGTGCAGCGTCGGGCGCCCGAGGACGACGACGCGCTCGGGCAGCAGGTCCGGGGCGGCTCCGGAGAGCGCGGCGTCCAGCAGCCGCGCCCCCGCGCGCAGCCCGCGGCCCCACAGCGCGGAGGTCGGTTCGGCGACGACCGGCACGCCCGCGGGCAGACCGTCGGGGGCGGCCGCGCCATGGCCGGCGACGACGACCGTCGGAACCGCGGCGGTCAGGTCGAGGGCCGCCACCCGGGGGGTGTGCGCGGCGACGCGGGTCCACGGGCCGCCGTCGGGACGCCCCGCCGCCCAGGCGGGCAGCCCGGCATCGTCAGCCGAGTCGGCGTCCTCGACCAAAGGCTCGCGCAGCGGGAGGTCGAGCTGCACCGGGCCGGGATCGGCGGTGCCGGTGCCCGCGGCGCGGTCGAGGACGCGGCAGACCGCAGCCCGCCAGCCGTCCGCGGCGCGGGCGCGTTCCTCGGCGAGCGGCAGGACGACGCTGGCCCGCACCGCGCCACCGAACAGGCCGGCCTGGTCGACGGTCTGGTTGGCCCCGGTGCCGACGAGCTCGAGCGGACGGTCGGCGCTCGCGACGACGAGCGGCACCCCGGCGTGGGAGGCCTCGAGCACCGCCGGGTGCAGGTTCGCGACCGCGGTGCCCGAGGTCACGACGACGGGCACCGGGCACCCGGAGCGCGCGGCCAGCCCGACGGCGAGGAAGCCGGCCGAGCGCTCGTCGATGCGCATGTGCAGGCGCACCCGTCCGGCGGCGTCGGCGGCGTGCACCGCGAGCAGCAGCGGCGCGTTGCGCGAGCCGGGGCAGGCGACCACGTCGCGGACCCCGCCGCGGACCCACTCGTCGACGACCACGCGGGCCTGCACCGTCGACGGGGTCACGGCGCGCGAGCGTAATGAGCGGACGGCGTCCCGGCCGGGCGAAGGGCGCCCGTCACGTCGGCCGACGCCACCCTCGGGCACCCACGGCGACGCAGGTCCGGCCAGGAGGCGCGCCGGTCGAGCGACGGTCGACCGGGTCGAGTGACGCCCGTGTGGTTGGTGAGGCGCGTGGGAACGCATCGCGCCGCGTCGCACGGGGGTTGCTGGGTCCATGCCCACTCCACGTCGGCGCCGGGCCGCGTCCACCCCGGTCGTGCTCTGGGTGCTCGCCGCGGCCACCGTCCTGCTCCTGGCCACCGGCGTCGCCGCCGCCGGCGCCCCGTCGGTCCCCGGCCCGACGACCCCGGGGACCGACGCGCAGCGCTGGGACCCGGACCTCGCGGGCAACGCGGTACGCGTGCAGGTCGCCGGGGGCGCCACACGCCTGGCGACGCCCCGCGACGGCGCGCCCGAGCGGGCGGGCAGCCTGCGCGGCGCACGCCGCCAGGGCTTCCTCGACCTCGGCTCCCACACCTTCGCGCGTGCCGTCGACCGCGTCGACGTGCCGGTCACCGCCGACCTACCCCCCGGGACCTCGGCCGTCGCCGCCGTGCGCGGGCGCGACGACGCCGGGCGCTGGTCGGAGTGGGTCCCCGCCACCCCCGGGGCACCCGCGGTCCTGCCGGTCCCGAGCCGCACCGTCGCCCTGCGCCTGACCCTCGTCGCCCCTGGCCCCGGACCCGGCCCGACGGTGCGGGCGGTGTCGGTGCGGGCCGACCGGGAGACCGGCGTGCAGCGCGCGTCGACCCCGCGCGCCTCCTACCGGGTGTTCGCCACCCGGGAGGGCCTCGTCGGCGGCACCACCGCGAACGGCCACGTCATCACCGAGAACGACCAGTTCGTCGCGCTGCCGTCCGGGACGGCCCTCGACGGCGACGGCAAGGGCGACTACAGCGTGCGCCTGTGCACCCCGGCCGGACGGTGCGCCACCGTGCCCGTCTGGGACATCGGGCCGTGGAACACCGACGACGACTACTGGAACGCCGCCCCGCCGCGCAAGAACTTCGCCGACGTGCCGCAGGGCACCCCGGAGGCCCAGGCCGCCTACGCGGACCACTACCACGACGGCGAGGACGGCTTCGGGCGGACGGTGCGCAACCCGGCCGGCATCGACGTGGCCGACGGCACCTTCCACGCGCTGGGGCTCGACGACAACGCCTACGTCACCGTGGACTACCTCTGGACCGGGCGCGCCGGGGAGGTCCCGGCCGACGTGCACCTCGGCACCGTCGACAGCCCGCACGCCCCGGTCACGGTGCGCTCCACGCCCTCGACCGGGGGCGCCGACCAGGGACTGGTCGCCGACGCCGCCCAGGTCGACGTGGCGTGCCACGTGGCGGGCGACTCCGTGACCGGCCCCCACGGCGCCAGCACCGACTGGCTGCGCATCGACACCGACCGATACGTGCCCGCCGCGTGGGTGGCGACGAGCACGCCGCCGCCCGGCTGCTGACCGACGCCGTCGCGGCGGTGCTGCGCCCGCACGCCGACCGCGTCGCGGGACCACCGAGCTCCTGACGTCCCGAGCGTCGGCGGGCCGCGGGGACCTGCGCGCGACGGACACGCTCGCGCGGGGCCGGCCCCACACGAGTGTGTGCGCCGCGCGCAGGTTCACATCGGGCCAACCCGGCCGAGGCCGGATGCGGCGTGCGCGGACCCGACGCGTCCGCCGCTCAGCCCACGCGGCGGTCGTCCCCCGGCGTCGCGGCGCTGGCTAGGCTCCGCGGACATGGCCACCGTCGCGGAATGGGTCGAGGGGGCGCGGCCCCGCACGCTCCCCAATGCGATCGCCCCGGTCATCGCGGGGTCCGGCGCAGCGGCCTCCGGGGACCTCTTCCGGCCCGTCGCCGCGGTCCTGGCCCTCGTCGTCGCGATCGGGATGATCATCGGGGTCAACTTCGCCAACGACTACTCCGACGGCATCCGCGGCACGGACGACGACCGGGTCGGGCCGATGCGCCTCGTCGGCTCCCGGGTCGCGACGCCGGAGGCCGTGCGCGCCGCGGCGTTCGTGTCGCTGGGGATCGGGGCGCTCGCCGGGGTCGCGCTGCTCGCGGTGAGCGGCGCGTGGTGGCTGCTGCTGATCGGCGCCCTGTGCCTGGCCGGCGCGTGGTTCTACACCGGGGGGTCGAGCCCCTACGGCTACCGCGGCCTCGGCGAGATCGCGGTGTTCCTGTTCTTCGGGCCGGTCGCCGTACTGGGCACCGAGTACACCCAGTCCGGCCGGGTGAGCGGGCTCGGCATCGGCGCCTCGGTCGGGGTGGGCCTGCTCTCCTGCGCGGTGCTGGTGGCGAACAATCTGCGCGACGTCCCCTCGGACACCGTCGCCGGGAAGCGGACGCTCGCGGTCATGCTCGGCGAGCGGGACACCCGGGTGCTGTACGCGGCGCTCGTCGTCATCCCGCTGGGCATGAGCCTGGTGCTGAGCCTGCGGGCGCCGTGGGCCCTGCTGGGGCTCGTCGCGCTGGTGCTGCTCGTCCCCGCCCTGCGCCGCGTCCTGGGCGGGGCGAGGGGGCCCGCGCTCATCCCGGTGCTGCGTGACACCGGGCTGGCCATGCTCGCCTGGGCCGTCGGGACGGCGATCGGGCTCGGCGTCGTCGGCGTGTGAGCACTCTCGAGGGTCTACCGAGCCCCGAAAGTGCTCACGGGCGCGGAGCGCACCTAATCGCCCCGCAGCTCGGCGCGGAGCCGGTCTCGCTGGGCACGTCGGATGGCGGTGGCCGCCTCGATCTCCCGGTTGAGCCGCGTCCGCAGCGAACGGAAGACGATCAGCGACAGGGGCAGGGCCACGATGAGCGCCACGATCAGGGCCAGCAGCAGCGGCAGCCCGACGAGCACGAGG
>JAVXWR010000290.1:0-3271 GCA_032230725.1 Actinomycetota bacterium | reverse complement strand
GGTGGTGAGCGCCTGGACGGCCCCGGTCGCGTCGGCGACGAGGCCGGCCGGAACCTCGGTCCCGTCGGCGAGCACCGCGCCCTCCGGCCCGGCGGCGGCCACCTTCCCCCGCAGCACCCGCACCTCGTCGTCGTGCAGGGCCCGCTGGAGGGCCGCGGTGTCGAGGACCGCGTACTCGTCCTCGAGCCGGTGGGTCCTGGTGGCGATGGCCCAGCCGACGTCGTGGGCGGCCACCACGTCGTCGGGGAGCTCGTCCGGCCCGGCGCCGCAGGGCAGCTCGTGGCGCCACGTGCCGTAGGTGTGACGCCAGGTGCGGTCGGGCCGGGGGTCGACGAGGACGACGTCGAGGCCGCGCCGGGCGCAGGCGCGCGCGGCGGCCCACCCGGCGGGGCCGCCGCCGGCCACCAGCAGGTCGGGTCGGGACCCGGCCGCGGTCAGCTCGGCCCGGTGCCCATCTCGCGGTCCCACGCGCGCAGCGTCTCGCGATCACGCTTCGCCCGCGCGTTCCAGTCGCGCATCGTCTGCGGATAGCCGGTGACGGACACGTCGTAGATCGGGACGGCGCACTTGCGGGCGAGGCGCTGCGCGGCCCGCGGGGTCCCGACGCGGCGCCGGGTCCACTCGCCGTCGACGGCCACGGCGATCACGGTGGTGTCGGTCGCGGTGGTCTCCGGCTCGACGAAGAACTCCACCCCGCGCCGGGAGCGCGCGAACTGGCGCAGGTGCTCCAGGTCGGCCGGGCCGCCCTCACGGTCGAGGACCTGACGACGACCGTCGGCACCGACCCCGGACGAGCCCGGGGCGCGGCTCCCGCGCAACCAGCTGAACAGGCCCATGGCGCCCAGTGTCCCCGATCCCGGGCACGACCGGTGTGAAACGACTCCTGCCGGGACTAGCCGGCCGCGAGCGTCCCGCCGTCGATGCGCACCGTCTCGCCGGTGATCCAGGACGCGGCGTCGGTGCACAGGAAGCCCACGAGCGAGGCGACGTCGCCGGGCACCCCGAGCCGCCCGAGCGGATAGCCGGCCGCCACGGCCTGCTCGTCCGCTGCGTAGAGGGCCTCCGCGAAGCGCGTCCTGACGATCGCCGGGGCGACCGCGTTGACGCGGATGCGCGGCCCGAGCTCGGCGGCGAGCTCCTCGGTGAGCCGGATGACTGCCGCCTTCGACGCCCCGTAAGCGGCGATCGCCCGGGTGGAGCGCAGGCCGGCCACCGACGCGATGTTGACGACGCTCCCGCCGTGCTCGCCCATCCACGCCGCGTGCGCCTGCTGGAGGTAGCCCAGGGCGGCGACCACGTTGACGTCGAAGATCTTGGACACGGCGGCCAGGTCGGCCGTCATGAGCGGCCCGTAGACCGGGTTGATGCCGGCGTTGTTGACCAGCACGTCGAGACGCCCGAACCGCTCGACGACCTCGGCGACGGTGGCGGCCCGGGCCTCGGCGTCGCCGGCGTTGCCGGGGCGGGCGAGGACCCGGTCGCCTGCGCCGAGGCCCTCCGCCGCGGCGGCGAGCTCGTCGGGCTTGCGGGAGGTGATCGTGACGCTCGCGCCGCGGGCCAGCAGGTCGGCGGCGACCGCGAGCCCGATGCCGCGACTCGCGCCCGTGACCAGGGCGACCTTGCCGTCGAGGCGGTCGCGGGGTCCGCCGGGAGCCGGGGCGGCGGCATCCTCGGTGACGCTCATGACAGGCGACCCTAGCCACCCCCTGCCCGCACACCCGGGGAACGGCCGGGGGCCTCACCTACACTGGAGGGGCGGCGAGGCGCCCGGACCGGGCGGTGGCGCCCGTCCCCGCGCGACGGCCGTGTCGCGGGCCGGCGCCCGCCACGACCGCCGCACCGTCGCCACCGGGCGACGCGACCCCGACCCGGGATGAGGCCCCCTGTGATCACCGCGTCCGAACTCGAGCTGCGCGCCGGCTCCCGTGTGCTGCTCTCGGGGGTCACCCTCCGCGTGCAGCCGGGGGACCGCATCGGCCTCGTCGGACGCAACGGCGCGGGCAAGACGACCTCGCTGCGCGCCCTCGCCGGGGAGTCCGAGCCGTACGGCGGCGCCATCCGGTCCACCGGTCCGATCGGCTACCTGCCGCAGGATCCCCGCGAGGGCGACCTCTCGGTGCTCGCGAAGGACCGTGTCCTGTCTGCCCGCGGGCTCGACCAGATCCTGCGCGACATGGAGAAGGCCCAGACCGCGATGGCCGAGCTCGCCGACGACGCCGAGCGCGACAAGGCCATCGCCCGCTACGGGCGGCTCGAGACGCGGTTCGCCGACCTCGGCGGGTACGCCGCCGAGAGCGAGGCCGGCCGGATCTGCTCCAACCTCGGCCTGCCCGACCGCGTGCTCGCCCAGCCCCTCGAGACGCTCTCCGGTGGGCAGCGCCGCCGCGTCGAGCTCGCGCGCATCCTGTTCGCCGCGTCGGGCGAGGGCGGGCACGCCGGGACCACGCTCCTGCTCGACGAGCCGACCAACCACCTCGACGCCGACTCGATCTCCTGGCTGCGCAGCTTCCTGCGGGGCCACGAGGGCGGCGTCGTGATCATCAGCCACGACACCGACCTGCTCGCCGACGTCGTGAACAAGGTGTGGTTCCTCGACGCCACCCGCGGCGAGCTCGACGTCTACAACATGACGTGGAAGAACTACCTGCGCGCGCGGGCCGACGACGAGTCCCGGCGTCGCCGCGAACGGGCCAATGCCGAGAAGAAGGCGTCGGCACTGCAGGCCCAGGCCGCGAAGATGGGCGCGAAGGCGACCAAGGCCGTGGCCGCGAAGCAGATGGCGCGCCGGGCGAGCGCGTTGCTCGAGGGTCTGGACGAGGAGCGGGTGTCCGACCGGGTCGCCGCGATCCGGTTCCCGACCCCGCAGGCGTGCGGGAAGACCCCGCTCACCGCGTCCGGGCTGTCGAAGAGCTACGGCTCGCTCGAGGTGTTCACCGGGGTCGACCTCGCGGTGGACCGCGGCTCGCGCGTGGTCATCCTCGGCCTCAACGGCGCGGGGAAGACCACGCTGCTGCGGATCCTCGCCGGCGCCGAGTCCGCCGACACCGGCGAGGTGACGCCGGGACACGGACTGCGCACCGGGTACTTCGCCCAGGAGCACGACACCCTGGACATGGATCGCACGGTCTGGGCGAACGCGCGCTCCGCCGCCCCGGACACCCCCGAGCAGCAGCTGCGGACGCTGCTCGGCGCGTTCCAGTTCTCCGGCGAGCAGCTCGAGCAGCCCGCGGGCACGCTCTCCGGCGGCGAGCGGACCCGGCTCGCCCTGGCC
>JAVXWR010000249.1:0-6891 GCA_032230725.1 Actinomycetota bacterium | reverse complement strand
ACTCGCTCATCGACTTGGCGCCGAACGGCCCCATGGCGTCGACGGTGTCGGCGAAGAGCACCTCGGTGCGGGGCACGTCCGCGTACTGCGGCAGGTGGTAGTCGCGCAGCACCCGGGTGGTGACCCGGCCCGCGTCGTCGAGACGGATCTCCTCGTAGAGCGCGCTCCCGATCCCCTGCGCGACGCCGCCCTCGACCTGCCCCCGGCACTGCTGGGGGTTGACGACGACCCCCGCGTCGGCGGCGTGCACCGAGCGCAGGATCCGCAGCTCCCCGGTGTCGGTGTCGACGGCCACCCGCACGGCGTGCACGTTGAAGGCCACCGAGCGGGGGGTGCCGTCGTGCTCGCCCTCCCCGCGTGCGCCGGCCAGCTCCGCGAGCGCCACCCGGGACCCGTCGGGCGCCGAGACGTCCTCCGGGCCCACCAGGCAGTCCTCGGGCAACGCCCCCAGCCGCGCCGCGGCCTTCTCCCGCAGCTCGGCGGCCAGCGCCTCCGCGGCCCGCGCGACGGCGGTCCCGGCGACGACGGTGCCCGTCGACCCGAACGCGCCCGTGTCCGCCCCGACGGAGTCGGTGTCGGCGCCGGTGACGACGATACGGTCGAGCCGGGTCCCGAGCGCGCCCGCGGCGATCTGGGCGTGCACGGTGGCGGTGCCGTTCCCGAACTCGGCCGTGCCGACCCGGACGCGGTAGCCGCCGTCCGCCTCGAGGGTGACGTTCGCCTGGGAGTGGTGTCCGCGCGGCGGGATCGTCGCGATCATGGCCACCGCCATCCCCTCGCCGACCCGCCAGGACGGACCGTCCGGCGCCGGGTCACCGTCGCGACCGAGCGCGGCCTGGGCGAGGTCCAGGCACTGCGGCAGGCCGTCGGACCCGAAGGCCAGGTCGTCGGGGTGGTCGGCGGGGTCGGCGGAAGCGACGAAGTCGTCGCCCGGGCGCACGACCGTGCGCCGCCGCAGGTCGAAGGGGTCGATACCGAGCTCGCGGGCGAGGTCGTCGAGGGCCGACTCGATTGCGAACTGCACCTGCCCGAGCCCGTACCCGCGGAACGCGCCGGACGGCGGAGTCGTCGTGTAGACCGCCTCGGCGTCGACCCGCTTGTTCGGGCAGCGGTAGAGCGCCATCGACTCGTGGCAGCCGTGGAACATCACCCCCGGCGAGTGGTTGCCGTAGGCCCCGGCGTTCGAGAGCACGTCGATCGCCAGCGCGGTCAGCGTGCCGTCCGGTTCCGCGGCGGCGGTGACGGACACGCGCATCGGGTGGCGGGTCGGGGACGCGGTCAGCGACTCGGTACGCGTGAGCTCCCACTGCACCGGCCGGCCGGTGGCCAGGGCGGCGAGGGCCGTGAGGTCCTCGGTGAGCAGCTCCTGCTTCGAGCCGAACCCGCCGCCGACCCGGGCCGCGTGCACCCGGACGCTCTCCCGGTCGCGGCCCAGCAGCCGCGCCAGCTCGTCGCGCACGAGGAACGGCACCTGGGTCGAGGTGCGCACCACCAGGCGCCCGGACTCGTCGACCCAGGCCCGGCTCGCGTGCGTCTCCAACGAGGACGGCGACACCCGCCCGGTGTGCCAGGTGCCCGTGACGACCGTGCCGCCCGCCTCCCGCGCCGCGGCGATCCCCGCCCGGATGTCGCCGACGCCCTCGTGGATCGCGGCGACGACGTTGCCGGCCGGGTCGAGGATCCGGCTCTCGGGGCCCTTGTCGCCGTGGACCGGGGTGGCCCCGCGGGCCGTCTCGGGGTCGAGGACCGGCGGGAGCGGCTCGTAGTCGACGACGACGGCGCGGGCGCCCGCCTCCGCGGCGCCGAGGTCGGTCCCGACGACGGCGGCCACGCGCTGGCCGTGGAAGCGGACGACGTCGTCGAGGATCCGGGTGTCGTCGGGGTCGTCGAGGCGTTCCTCGTGGCGGGCGGTGGAGAAGAGCGTGGCCGGGACGTTCTCGTGGGTGAGGACGGCCAGCACCCCGGGGACGAGGCGGGCCGCGGTGGTGTCGATCCCGACGATGCGCGCGTGGGCGTGCGGGCTGCGCACGACGACGAGGTGCGCGAGGTCGTCCGGTGTCGGACCGTCGAGGGTGTAGCGCTCCGCCCCACGGACGATGCGCCCGGACGCGGGTGCCGGCGCGGGCGCACCGAACGCGGACCCGGCGTCGGGACACGCGGTGGTGGTCCGCCCGTCGAGGGCGTCGCCGACGGCGCGGTAGCCGGTGCAGCGGCAGAGGTTCCCCTGCAGGGTGCGGGCGCGGGCGGTGGGGTCGGCGAGGCGGTCGGCGAACGCGCTCGCCGTCGTCACCATCCCGGGCGTGCAGAACCCGCACTGGAAGCCGGCGGCCGCGACGAAGCGCTCGCGGACGTCGTCGGGACCCTCCGGCAGCCCGGCCGCGGTCGTCACCTCCGCGCCCGCCGCGCGCAGGGCCGGGTAGAGGCAGGAGTGCACGGGCACGCCGTCGACGAGCACGGTGCAGGCGCCGCAGTCGCCGGAGTCGCAGCCCTTCTTCACCGCGTGGTGGCCGTGCTCGCGCAGGTAGGTGCGCAGGCACTGGCCGGGCCGGGGCCCGTCGGGCAGCGGGGCGCCGTCGACGCGCGTCATCCGGCCCCCAGCTCGGTCCGGATCTCCTCGGCGAGGTGGCGGGTCATCGCGTGGCGCCACGCCGGGGAGCCGTGCGGGTCGTCGTACCAGCCGCCGTGGGTGCCGGCGAGGGCGTCGACGTCGGCGGCGAGCCGGGCCACCTCGGGGACCGAGGCGTAGCGCAGCACGGCGGGGCGGGGCAGCGCGGCGGTGACGGCGAGGGTGAACGCGCCGTTCCCGTCGCGGCGGCCCGCGAGCAGCACCGCGGAGCGCCCGAGCGGGGACAGCGAGGCCTTGCGCAGCGCCGCGCGCCCCCGCAGCGCGGCGTCGGGCAGATGGACCGCGCGCAGCAGCTCACCCGCGGCGAGGGTGGTGCACTGGGGACCGGCGACGAGGTCGACCACCGGCTCGCGGCGCTCCCGGCCGGCCGCGTCCCAGATCACGGCGACGCCGTCGAGCGCCGCGGCCATCGTGATCATCGGTCCGGCGGGCAGGGCGAGGCAGACGTTGCCGCCGACCGTCGCGACGTGCCAGACCTTCCGGGACCCGACGAGCGCCTCGCAGCACTCCGCGAGCAGCGGCAGCGCCGGCCACGCGGGGTGCCCGGCCGGGTCGAGGTCGGCGAGCTCGGCGAGCGTGGCGGTGGCCGCGATCACCAGGCCGTCGTCGTCGGCCGTGATCGGGGTCCAGCCTGCGGCGGTGAGGTCGACCAGCCCCCGCAGGTGCGGCTGCGGCACCGAGAACAGCCACGTCCCGCCGCCGAGCAGCGCACGGTCGGCCCCGAGCGCCGGGAGCAGCGCCCGGACCTCGTCGTCGCCGCCCGGCCGGTCGAGGGTCTCGACGGTGAGCAGATCCATCGTCGCCTCCTGGAGAGAGAGCTAGTAGCGGACGCGGTCGGTCTTGGCGAGCCACGCGTCGAACGGCGCGCGCGGATCGAGCTCGAGCGACGCCCCGAGGGCCTCGACCCGCATCGGCCAGGTGCCGGGATCGCGGGCGAAGAGCTCGTAGAACTCGCGGTCATCGAACCCGCCGCGGGCGGCGTCGTGGCGGTCGGCCGCGAAGACCACCCGATCGAGGCGCGCCCAGAGGGACGCCGAGACGCACAACGGGCACGGCTCGCAGCTGGCGTAGAGCGAGGCGCCCGCGAGGGAGAAGTCGCCGCGCGCCCGGCAGGCGTCGCGGATGGCGCTCACCTCGGCGTGCGCGGTGGGGTCCATGTCGCGGGTGACGCGGTTCTGCCCCCGGGCGATCACGGCGCCGTCGGCGACGATCACCGTACCGAACGGGCCGCCGCCGTCCGCGACGTTCTGCTCGGCGAGCGCGACGGCCTCGGCGAGCCAGGTCTCGTCGGTGGGCGCGCTCATCGGGCGGCCCCGGTGGCAGCGTGGACGCGGGCGGCCTCGCGGTCCGCGGCGGCATTGAGCGTGCCGCCGCGGCTCCCGGCGAGCTTGGCGTCGAGGTGGTCGCGGACCGTCGTCGGCGGGTAGGGATGCGCGCCGTCGAGCGGGAGGGTCTCGACGACGGCGTCGAGGTCGCCGTCGTGGAAGAACGCGGCAGAGCGGCGCCGCTTGATCATGCCGTTCTCGATCGGCGGCTTCACCCGGTGCAGCGTCGAGAGCCACCGGTCGCCGGTCAGGCGCGCGGTGAGGTCGCCCAGGTTGACCAGCAGCGCCCCGTCAGCGGGCAGGACGTCGTGCCAGCACCCGTCGTCGGGGCCCAGGACCTGCAGCCCGGCGACCCGGTCCGCCCAGAGCACGGTGACGATCCCGTAGTCGGTGTGCTCGCCCATGCCGGTGAGGTCCGCGCCCTCGGGGAGCTCCTGTTGATCCAGCGCGTAGTTGTTCATCCGCAGCACCTCGACGGGGTCGTGGGCGAGGCGGGTGAAGGTGTCGGGGTCGAGGCCCAGCGCGTCGGCGAACGCCCGCGTCAGGGTCCGCGCCACCCGCTGCGCCTCGGCGAACCACGCCTCGACCCGGTCCCGGAAGCCCCCGACGTCGGGCCACCGGTTGCCGTCGCCGCCGGTCGCGGGCCCGTCGGCGCTGGTCCCGACGTTGAACGCCTCGAAGAAGTCGTTCATCCGGGTGGCCTGCTCGACGCCGAGGCTGCGGCTCACCGATTCGCTGCGGGGCGGGCTGTAGCCACGGTTGGTGCCGTCCGTCGCCACGAGGGCCTTCTTCTGCGGCATGGGGAGGGCGAAGACGTCGTCGAGGGCGGACGCGAGCCCCTCGACGACGGTGTCGGGCACGCCGTGGCCGACCACCTGCACGAACCCGACGGTGCGGCAGGCCTCGTCGAGGGCCCGTGCGGTCCGGGAGCGGGCCGCGGGATCGCCGTCGGGGTCGACGTACGGCGCGAGGTCGACGGTCGGCACGGTGAACATCGCGGACCTCCGCGGCGGGTGATGTCTCGGGCGGGCGGCCACGGTGCCGGGACCGTCCACTGTAGGTCGTCCTTGTGGCGGGCGAGTGCGCCGAGGAAGGATTGTCCGCGTCGGCGGCATCCGGGGGGAGCAGGCGCATCCATGGAGGAGACCGGACGGACCCCTGACGAACGGATCCTCGACCATCGGATCGCGCGACCGGCTCGCCGCTACCAGGGTGCCGTCGCGGCCCCGGACGCGGCGCAGGAGGACGCCGATCGGGCGTTCTCCGCGCACTCCACGGCCCGAGGTGGCCCCGGGCGGGGCCGTCGTCGTCAGCGCAGGGCGGCCGCCGCCGCGTGCAGCGCGTCGAGCTCGGCGCGTGCGAGGGTGCCGTAGTCCTCCGGCTCCCCGTCGCACCAGCGCGCGAACGCCCGGTGGAAGGCCTCCACGCCGAGTTCCGCGGCCAGCCCGGCGGGTGTGTCCGCGATCCCCCGCTCGCGCAGCGCCGCGCGCAGCGCCCCCGCGAGCCCGGCCCGCTTGAACGCGTCCCGCTCGACCAGCTCGTCGTGGGAGGCGACGACCGCGCGGAGCCGGGCCCCGAACGCGCGCTGCTCCTCGACGAAGCTCGCCGTCACCGCGTCGAGCGCCGCGGCGACGAGCTCCAGCGGGGTGGCGCCGTCCGGCGCCGCCGCGACGCCCTCGGCGAGCAGCGTGCTGTGGGCATCCTGGCCGGCGAAGAGCACCTCGCGCTTGTCGCGGAACTGCCGGAAGAACGTCGCCTTGGTCAGGCCCGCCCGCGCCGCGATCTCGGCGACGGTCGTCTCGTCGTAGCCCTGCTCGGCGAACAGGTCGATCGCGGCGCGCACCAGCCGCATCCGCGAGTCCGGTTCCCAGCGCGCCACGGTTTCCGACCCTAGCGATGAGACACGGTCTCGTCATAGTGCTACGTTGATGAGACGCGGTCTCATCAACCACTCCTGAGGAGTCCCCATGCGCGTCTTCGTCACCGGCGGTACCGGAACCATCGGGTCCGCCGTCGTGGCCGAACTGCTCGACCACGACCACACCGTGCTCGCGCTGGCCCGCTCCGACGAGTCCGCGCGGGTCGTCGAGAAGGGCGGGGCCGAGGCGCTGCGGGGAGGGATCGCGGACCTCGACGTGCTGCGGACCGGTGTCGCGCGGGCCGACGGCGTGATCCACCTGGCGTTCGGCCACGACTTCTCGAGCGCTGACGCGCTGGCCCATGCGGTCGACGAGGACACGGCCGCGCTCGCCACGCTGGGGGAGGAGCTCCTCGGGAGCGGGCGGCCGATCGCGGCGGTCTCGGGGACCCCGTGGGTGCCGGGTCGCCCCTCGACCGAGAGCGATCCGCTGCCGACCGACGGCGTCGTCGGCGGGCGCGGCCGGTCGGTCGACGCGCTGCTCGCGCTGGCCGCGCGGGGGGTGCGCGCCACGGCCGTCCGGATGCCGCGGACGGTGCACCGCGACGGCCGGGGCGGGTTCGCCGGCCTGCTGACCGACCAGGCACGGCGTACCGGGGTGGCGGGCTACCCGGGCGACGGGACGCAGCGCTGGCCTGCGGTGCACGCGCTCGACGCCGCGGCCCTGTTCCGGCTGGCCCTCGAGTCGGCCCCCGCCGGGACCTCGTGGCACGCGGTGGCCGACGAGGGTGACGCCGTCGCCGACATCGCGGCGGTCATCGGCCGCCGGCTGGACCTGCCCGTCGGGTCCCGGCCCGAGGCGGAGTTCGGTCCGTTCGGCCCGATCTTCGCGATGGACCAGCCGGCCTCGAGCACCCACACCCGGGAGGCCCTCGGGTGGACGCCGAGGCGCCCCGGCCTCCTGGACGACCTGGAGAACCTCGCGCCCTGAGCGGTGGGCGTCAGGGCCCCAGCAGCGACCCGACCTCGTCGTCGTCGACCGCCCCGCACGCCACCCCGCGGCGCAGGAACCCGACCAGCGC
>JAVXWR010000247.1:0-2654 GCA_032230725.1 Actinomycetota bacterium | reverse complement strand
GAGGGCACGGCACTGCTGTCGCTCTACCGCGTCGTGCTCACCGGAGCCCACCCCGAGTACTGCTCGGCCGGGATGCTCGATTCCTACCTGGCATACACGCACTCCGGGGGCCGGCTGATGTACCTGGGCGGCAACGGGTTCTACCAGGTCACGGCTCGGCACCCGGGGCACCCCGACGCCATCGAGATCCGCCGAGGGCACGCCGGCGTCGCCACCTAGGTCTCCGACCCGGGCGAGGAGAACCTCTCGGCGACCGGAGAGCCCGGCGGGCTCTGGCGGATGCGGGGGCGGGCACCGAACGTGCTCGCCGGCGTCGGGTTCACAGCGCAGGGCTTCGACAAGGGATCAGGCTACGCACGGAGCGAAGCGAGCGCGGACCCGCCGGTGTCATGGGTGTTCGACGGGGTCAAGGCCGGGGTCGGCGAGGTGTTCGGCGCCGAGGGCCCCGGGCTCGGCGGCGCCGCGGGCGACGAGCTGGACCGGGCCGACGTCACGCTCGGCACCCCGGCTGAGGCCGTCGTCCTCGCCTCATCGGTCGGGCACTCGGAGCAGATCTCCCTGGTGCCCGAGGAGATCGACCACTCCTCCGCTGCCCCCCCGCCCGGCATCCACCCGAAGGTGCGCGCCGACGTCGTCCTGTTCGGCAGGCCGGGTGGCGGCGCTGTGTTCTCCGTCGGCTCCATCGCCTGGTCGACGGCCATGACCCACGCGGGCGGCGACAACCACACGGCCCGAATCACGGGCAACGTCCTCGACCGCTTCCGCGGCACACCAGGGCCGGTGCTCGGCCCGTGACCCAGCAAGGAGTCGCCGTGCCCGTCCCCACCGCTCCGACGGAGCCGCGGATCGCCGACCTCGCCGAGAGGGCGAGGTTCGTGCGCACCGAGACGCTCCGGCTCACCCGCATCGCCGGGGCCGGCCATTACAGCGCCGTGTTCTCCTGCGCGGAGCTGCTCGCCGTTCTCTACTACTCCCAGCTGCGCATCGACCCCACCCGGCCCGACTGGACCGACCGCGACCGGTTCGTCATGAGCAAGGGACACGCAGCCATCGGGCTGTACCCGCTGCTCGCGGACCTCGGCTACTTCGACCCGTCGGAGCTGGACAGCTACACCCGGCTCGGCAGCCCGTTCGGTGACCACCCGGACATGAAGCGGATCCCGGGTATCGACTTCTCGTCGGGTTCGCTCGGACACGGGCTGTCCATCTGCGTCGGCATGGCGCTGGCGGGCCGGATGTCCGGTCTGGACTACCGCTCGTACTGCCTCCTCGGCGATGGCGAGCTCGCCGAAGGCCAGATCTGGGAGGCCGCGATGGCGGCGAGCCATTTCCGGCTCGGGAACATCGTCGCGATCGTCGACGCCAACCAGCTCGGCATCGACGGGTTCGTCCGCGACATCATGGCCGCCGAGCCGATCGACGCGCGTTTCGCCGCGTTCGGCTGGCAGACCCGCCGGGTCGACGGGCACGACATCGGGGCCCTGCTCGAGCTGTTCGCCGGGCTCCCAGCCGAACCGCACGGACCGCCGCAGCTGATTGTCGCCGACACCGTGAAGGGCCGCGGCAGCGCGCGCATGGAGCTGAACCCGGACTGGCACGTCGGCAACCTCGCAGGCGCCGACTACGACGACGTCATGGCCGAGCTCGAGGCCGGCCTGCGGCCGCGGGAGGCGGAGTGAGCACGCAGGCCCAGGACCAGTCCGAGATCTTCAACGGCACGGCGAACGTCGGGCTGCGCGACGCCCGGTCCGTCGACGGCACCGACACCCGCGCGATCCCCGCGTTCGTCTTCGGCGAGGAGCTCGCCGAGATCGCCGAGCATGACCCGCGCGTCGTCGTGCTGACCGCGGACCTGGGCCGCTCCAACCGGGCGACGGATTTCGGCGCCCGGCACCCGGACCGGTTCGTCAACGTGGGCATCGCCGAGAAGAACATGATCACGGTGGCGGCCGGGATGGCGTCGTGCGGGTACGTGCCGTTCGCGGCCACGTTCGGCTCCTTCGCCGCGTTGCTGGGCGCCGAGCAGATCCGCACCGACTGCGCGTACCCGAACCTCCCCGTCCGCATCGTCGGTCATCACTCCGGCATGTCCATGGGCTTCTACGGCACCAGCCACCACAGCCTCGAGGACCTCGGGATGATGCGCTGCATCGCCGACCTCGTGGTCGTCTGCGCCACGGACGCCAACCACCTGCGCGCCCTGCTGCGGGCCTCCATGGATCATCCGGGCGCGATGTACATCCGGCTCGGCCGCGGCCGGGACCCGCAGGTCTACAACGTCGTGCCCGACATCGAGATCGGCCGCGCCGAGACCGTCCGCGACGGCACGGATCTGACCATCATCGCGACCGGCTCAGAGGTCCATCCGGCCCTCGACGCCGCCGAGCGCCTCGCGACCGACGGGATCTCCACGCGGGTCGTCGACATGTTCACCGTCTCGCCGATCGACCGCGCCGCCATCCTCGACGCCGCGCGCCGCACCGGGGCGATTCTCACCGTCGAGGAGGGCAACGTGACGGGCGGCCTCGGCACCGCCGTCGCCGAATGCCTGTTCGAGGCCGGGGAGCACGTCCGGTTCCGCCGCCACGGCGTGCCCGACGAGCACGTTCCGGTCGGCCCGCCCGCCGCGCTCTACGCCCACTACCGGCTCGACG
>JAVXWR010000027.1:0-4541 GCA_032230725.1 Actinomycetota bacterium | reverse complement strand
GGGTCACCATGCCGTGCCGCTCCTGACACCTGCTGTCAGGTCGGACGATGATGTCGGCCGTGAGCTCCGTACGTGCCGTGCCCGAGACCACGGACATGCACGGCGACGACCTCTCCGCCGACGACGCCTGGCACACCGTCCGCCACGCCGGCCTGCTCGCGCTGGGCCGCACCGCGTTCCTGCGCTTCCGCTACGGCGACGGCTTCAGCCACGCCCGCGCCTTCGCCCTCCAGCTCGCGCTCGCGACGGTGCCGCTGATCATCGCCGGGAGCGGGCTCGCGTCCGCGATCGGCGTCGAGTCGGTGGCGCAGGTCGTCGCGCGCACCGTCGTCGCCGTCTCCCCCGGCACCGGCGACCAGTTGCTGGCCGACGTCGTCGACCGGGCGGCGGCGCCCGCACCCGCACCCACCGTCGAACCCGGCGACGACGAGGCCGAGACCCCGGACCGGCCCGGCGAGGACCTCGGCGAGCTGGCCGTCGTGTTCGGGCTCGTCACCGCCTTCGTCGCGATGACGAGCGCGTTCGCCCAGCTCGAACGCGGGGCGAACCGGGTCTACGGCGTCGAGCGCGACCGGCCCGCGCTGCGCAAGTACGCCCGGGCGGCCGTCCTGACCGCGACAGCGGGCGTCGCGCTCGGCGTCGGGCTCGTCCTGATCGTGGCCGGCGGGCCCTTCGGGGCCGCGCTCGAGCAGGTGTACCGGTGGGGCGACGCCGCGGAGACGCTCTGGGACGTGGTGCGCTGGCCGGTCGGCCTCGCGGCCCTCGTCGTCGCGGTCACGACGCTCTTCCGGTTCGCGCCGCGCCGACGGCAGCCGGGCCTGTCCTGGCTCGCGCTCGGGGCCGCATTCACGGTGGTGGCGTGGTTGGCGGCCTCCGGGGCCATCTCGGCCTACGTGTCGGTGTCCGGGGAGTTCTCGGCGACCTACGGCCCGCTCGCCGGGATCATGGTGCTGCTGCTCTGGGCCTTCGTCACCGGTGTCGCGCTGCTCGCCGGCTTCGCGGTGTCGGCACAGCTCGAGGCGGTGCGCGCGGGCGTCGTCGACCCGCTGCTCGTCGACGAGGACGACGACGGCGTCCCCGATCATCGGCAGTCCGCTGAACAGCATGCGGCAGGCGGGTGATGGACCGGGATGGTGACAAACACTGTCAGGTGATGCGGTAGGACTGTGATCCGTGCGTGCGAGTCGACTGCTCTCCCTGCTGCTGATGCTGCAGTCGCGCGGCCGCATGACGGCGCGGGAGCTGGCCGACGAGCTCGGGGTCTCCATCCGCACCATCTACCGGGACATGGACGCGCTGACCGAGTCCGGTGTCCCCGTCTACGCCGACCGCGGTCCCGACGGCGGGTACTCGCTGCTCGAGGGCTACCGCCCCCAGCTGACCGGGATGTCCGCCGAGGAGGCCGACCAGCTCGCCCGCGCGGAGATGTCGGCGCCGGCGGCGGAGCTCGGCCTGGGCCGGGTCCTCGCCGCCGCGCAGCTCAAGGTGCACGCCGCGCTCCCGAACGAGCTGGCCGAGCGCTCGCGCCGCATCGCCGAGCGCTTCCACCTCGACGCCCCCGGATGGTTCCGGGAGGCCGACCACGTGCCGACGCTGACCGGGATCGCCGACGCGGTGTGGAACCAGCGCGTGGTGCGGATCCGGTACCGCGTCCGGGTCGACGAGGAGGTCGAGCACGAGCTGGAGCCGCTGGGCGTCGTGCTCAAGTCCGGTGTCTGGTTCGTCGTCGCGACGCCGCACGAGGGCGGGTCGGTCAGCTCGTACCGCGTTGCGCGGATCCTGACCCTCGAGACCCTGGACGCGCGGTTCGAGCGTCCCGAGGGGTTCGATCTGTGGCGGTACTGGAACGAGCGGACCTCACCGTTGACGTCCGCGCTCTACCAGGCCGCGGCGGCGGTGCGGCTCTCACCGTCGGGGATGGGGGCGGCGCCGGTGGTCCTGCGCCCGCACACCGCCCGGGCGCTGACGGAGCGGGAGTGGCCGCTCGACGACGACGGGTGGACGTGCGCGGTGATCCCGATCGAGTCCGTCGCGGCCGCCCGGTCGGAGCTGCTGGCCCTGGGCGCCGAGGTCGAGGTGGTGTCCCCGGCCGTGCTGCGTGAGCAGATGCGGGACGCGGCGTCGGCGCTGGCGTCGTTGTACGGGCCCGACTGAGCGCCCGGCCGAGCGTCAGAAAAGTCGCGTTGCAGACACTGGACGTCAGGAAACCGTCGTTCGCATTACCTGCTGAGCACCCGCCCCGAACGGCGTTAGCGTCGGTGCCGGTCGGTGGAGCAGCCACCGCCGGAGCAGGAGTGTGCGCGTGTCCGAACCGGAGCGGAGCTCGGGCGATACCGCGGCGGGCGACGGCGCAGACGCGACGCCGCCGACCGACCGGACGGCTCAGCGACGACGACAGTGGTCCCGGCGGCAGCACACCCGCGAGGAGATCGAGGCCGCCAAGCAGCAGTGGCGCGACATGCGCCCGTGGGACAGTCCGATGGCCCGCGGCGACAAGGTCCTGATCTCCTCGACGGTCGCGGTCATCGCCCTGATGCTGCTCACGCTGCCGATCCGGCCGTTCCTGCTCGCGACCCACCCCGTCGCCCTGAGCGCTGTCACCGGCAGTCTCTCCGCCGTCGGGGCCGCGGCCGCCTTCGCCCGGGTCGGCAGCACCGACGTCTGGCTCGTCGTCGTGGCCGGCGTGTTCGGGATGATCAAGTTCGACTGGCTCTTCTGGTGGGCCGGCCGTCGCTGGGGAGCGAAGGGCGTGCGCTTCTTCACCCCCCCCGGCCGCGCGCAACGGTTCGTCGAACGCGTCCGGTCGTGGCCACGGTGGAGCACCGGCCTCGTCGTCGTGGCGGCGGCGCTGCCCGGCGTCCCGTCGGTGCCGCTGTTCCTGCTCGCCGGCCTCGCCGGGATGCGGCTGGTGGCCTTCCTGGTGTTCGACGCGATCGGGTCGGCGCTCGTCGTGGGGCTCGTCGCCGGACTGGGCTACCACCTGGGGCAGACGGCCGTCGACGTCGTGCTCGCGATCGACAACTACGCCGGGTGGGTCAGCATCGCCCTCATCGTCATCGTCTCCGTGCGTGCGGGGCGACTGGGGCAGCCGAACACCGCTCGCTGAGCCCAAGATCGACGACGGTTTCCGGACGTCCAGGGGAGGGGAGCACGCCGATGGGGAGACCTTTCTGACGCTCGAGGCCCCACACACGACGGCGGCCCCGGCCACCCCCACATGAGGGGTGACCGGGGCGCCGGGTCCTGCTGGGTCAGCTGTCGGCCTGGTCCGACGTACCCGCCGTCGCGACCTCCGGCGTGTCCGGCACCGGGGTCGGCTTGGCCTCGCCCCGGAACGTGAACTTCGCCGTGTCGGGGGCGGGCTTCGTCCGGCCCTGGTCGTCGACCTCCACCGTCCAGCCCTCGACGTCGACCAGCACGATCTGCCCGGGCTCGATCTCCCCGAACAGGATCTTCTCGGAGAGCTGGTCCTCGATCTCGCGCTGGATCGTGCGCCGCAGCGGACGCGCGCCGAGCACCGGGTCGAAGCCGCGCTGGGCGAGCAGCTTCTTCGCCGGGTCGGTGAGCTCGATCGACATGTCCTTGTTCGCCAGCTGCTTCTCCGTGCGCGCGATGAGCAGATCGACCATCTGCACGATCTCGTTCTCGGTCAGCTGGTGGAACACGATGATGTCGTCGATGCGGTTGAGGAACTCGGGACGGAAGTGCTTCTTGAGCTCGTCCGTGACCTTGTTCTTCATGCGCTCGTAGTTCGACTGCGTGTCGGAGCCCGACTGGAAGCCGAGGCCGACCGCCTTCGAGATGTCCTGCGTGCCGAGGTTCGACGTGAACACGATGACCGTGTTCTTGAAGTCCACGACGCGGCCCTGGCCGTCGGTCAGGCGGCCGTCCTCGAGCACCTGCAGCAGCGTGTTGTAGACCTCGGAGTGGGCCTTCTCGATCTCGTCGAACAGGACCACCGAGAACGGCTTGCGCCGCACCTTCTCGGTGAGCTGGCCACCCTCCTCGTAGCCGACGTACCCGGGAGGGGCACCGAAGAGCCGCGAGGCGGTGTAGCGGTCGTGGAACTCGCCCATGTCGATCTGGACGAGCGCGTCGTCGTCACCGAACAGGAACTCGGCGAGCGCCTTGGTGAGCTCGGTCTTCCCGACACCCGAGGGCCCGGCGAAGATGAACGAGCCCGAGGGCCGCTTCGGGTCCTTGAGGCCGGCCCGCGTGCGCTGCATCGACTGGGAGACCGACCGGACGGCGTCCTCCTGGCCGATGATGCGCTTGTGGAGCTCGTCCTCCATGCGGAGCAGGCGGGTCGTCTCCTCCTCGGTGAGCTTGAAGACGGGGATGCCGGTCCAGTTGGCCAGGACCTCGGCGATCTGCTCGTCGTCGACCTCGGCCACGACGTCGAGGTCACCGGACTTCCACTGCTTCTCGCGCTCGGACTTCTGGCCGAGGAGCTGCTTCTCCTCGTCACGCAGGCGGGCGGCCTTCTCGAAGTCCTGCGCGTCGATCGCCGATTCCTTCTCGCGACGCACGTCGGAGATCTT
>JAVXWR010000187.1:0-4136 GCA_032230725.1 Actinomycetota bacterium | reverse complement strand
TCACCGACGAGCTCGCGGCGCTGGGCGTGCACACCTGGCGCGACCTGCGCCTCGACGACCCCGCGCTCCCGCCCGACCAGCGCTACCGCCTCGTCGTGACCTGCTCGGACCTCACCCTCGGGCAGCTCGTGCGCTTCCCCTGGGACTACCGCGGGGTGTACGGGCTCGACCCGGACTCCCAACCCGTCGCCGACGCCGTCCGCGCCTCGATGGCCATCCCGTTCCTCTTCGAGCCGACGACGCTCACCCACGCCGACCCGGCCATGGTCTCCACGCTCGTCGACGGCGGGCTGCTCTCCAACTTCCCCATCGACTCGCTGGACCGCACGGACGGCGCCGCGCCCGCGTGGCCGACGTTCGGGGTGACGATCACGACGGCGCCGAAGCGGGGCATCGGCGACCGCGTCGCCCTCTTCCACACCCGGATGTTCGACTGGCCGCAGCCGACCGCCCTGCGCCTGCTCGAACAGCTCCTCACGACAATGATCGTCGGCCGGGACCAGGCGTACCTCAACCGCCCGTGGGTGCGGGCGCGCACGATCCACGTCAGCGCGGGCGAGGTCGGACTGCTCGACTTCGGCATCACGCAGTCGCGCCGTGACGCGCTCTACCAGCGGGGGTACGACGCGGCGTCGGCGTTCCTGGCGACGTTCGACTGGGACGCGTACCGGGAGCGCTTCCGAGGTGCGCTGGCGCGCATGTGAGCACTTTCGGTCGCTATAGCCGCCGAAAGTGCTCACAAGGCGAAGCCACCTACTGTCCGTCACAGCCGCTCGGGATCGAGTGAACTCCGGGTCTGCGGCGACACGAACGCCGTCCACGAGTCGAAGATCTCCCGTCGGGCGACGCAGAATACGGACACGACGTCGGGGGACGGACGACGGGAGCCACTCGATGACGGTGGACGTCGGCCCGCGACCTGACGCGGGCTCGCCTCGAGCGCACGCGCTGCACGTGGCGGACAGCGGCCACGCCCAGCGCGTGGGCACCTCGGCCTGGGTCGACCGGGAGCTCGCCTTCGGCGCGAAGGTCTACTACAAGGGCTGGCTCGGCGACGACGGGCGCGTCGAGAAGCACTGGATCGCCGGACCCGAAGGGACGCGGCGGACCCGGGAGGCCCTCCGCTCGGGACAGCTGGAGTTCCTCGACTTCCCCGCGCTGGTCGAACGCTGCGAGGGCACCACCGAGGGCCTGCACCGCGTACAGACCGAGGAGCTCGAGCGCGCCCTGTCCGAGGGCTGGCCGTCGGTGGCGATGACCCAGGAGAGCCCGCGGCGGGAGCTCGTCGACGAGAACGAGATCGCCGAGTTCGCCCGCCAGGAGGGCGGCTACGACACCCTCGTCGCCCGGGCCCCGCTGCGCGTGCTGTGCCAGCTCGACACCTCGGTGGAGAACGAGGTGCACGTCTTCAAGTCCCTCGGGGTGCACCACCGCCACGTCGTCGACGTCGGGTGGGACGTGGCCCTCGACGACGGCCGCTGGCGCCTGCGCGGCGACCTCGACGCGCACATCGCGCGCCGTTTCGGCGGCGCGCTCGCCGGTGCGCTCCGCGACAAGGTGACGGGCGACGACCTGCACGTCGACCTGGCCGAGGTCGGCTTCGTCGATGTGGCCTGCGCCCAGCTGCTCGTCCACGCGGCGCGGGCGGAGCCCGAGAGCCGTCACGTCGTGCTGCACGATCCGCCGCGGCTGCTGCGCCGCCTGCTCGACGTCCTGCAGCGCCCGGCGTCGCTCGTGGTCGTCGACGGGGACCGGCCGTGACGAGCGGGGTCGACGCCCCTCCGGACGGGCTGCTGCACGCCGCCGTGCTCTGCGCCGACCCCGACGAGCTGGCCCGCCGCGTCGAGCCCGAGGTGCGCGCCACGCTCGGGGCCGGCGGCGCGGTGCAGATCGTGCTCGATCGCCGCGGCGTGCGCGCGTTCCGCGACGTGCTCGGCGACGACGGCGAGCGGGTCGCCTTCCCCGCGCCCGCCGTGGTGGCCGCCACCCAGCCCGCGCACCGGCTCGACGACCTGGCCGGTCACGGCCGGAGCCTGCTCGTCGGCCGGGTGTGCGCGGACGATCCGTCCCCGGACGGCGAGCTCGCCGAAGAAACCATCACGCTGCTGCTCGCCGCCGAGCCGGCCACGGTGCTCTGCGTGTACGACCCCGAGGACCCGGTCGAGCACGCCCGCGCGCTGCGCACCCACGCGTGGGTGTTCACCGAGGAGGGTCCGCGTCGGAACCCGGACTTCCGGCCGCCGAGCGCCACCTCGCCCGTGCCCGCAGGCGTGCTCGGGTCGTCGGTCGCGACGCTGCCGGTGCCCGACGGCGCCGCACTCTCGACGCTGCGCGAGCGCGTGGCCGCGATCGCGCGGGAGGTCGGCGTGGACCCCGAGCGCGCCGAGGCGATCGTGCTGGCCGCGCACGAGGCGATGCTGCTCGCCTCGGGGGCGGACCTGCGCTCCGACCTGCTGCCCGGGCACCACGTGCTCGACGTGCGGGTGACCCCGGCCGCCGTCGTCACCGAGTGCCGCAGCACCCCGCCGTCGGGGACCCCGACCTCCACCGCCGAGGATCCGCGCCTCGCGCACCTGCGGCGGTTCTGCGATCGTGCCACCGTGCACACCGACCGGGACGCGCGCCTGGTGCGCGTGCTCACCGGCACCACCACCTGACACCGACGGGGTCCGCGCGTGCCGCTCCGGGTGGTCGTCGCCGGGATTCTGCTGGGCCTCGCCGCCGCCGCGGCGGTGCTGGCCGTCGTGCCGCCCACGGCCGAGGTGATCCAGGTGCACCACGCGCCGGGCGCGACGACGCCGGTGCTGGCCGGCCTCTCCCTCGCCCCGGGGCTCGACGCCGACGCGTCCGCCCTGCTGGGCGGGCATCCCGATGCGGCCGGGACCGCGGACGCCGTCGACGTCACCCCCGCGGGCGGGACGCTCGAGGTGCGCGCCCGGGCGGAGACGTCGGCCGAGGCCGCCGTCCTCGCGGAGGCGGTGGGGACGGTGCTGGACCGGCGGGCCGTCGAGAACGGCTCCCTCGACGTCGGCGCGGTGCGTGGGCTCCGGCCGATCACCATGACGGCAGGACCGGTCCAGGACGTCGGGCTCCGTCCCCCGCCCGCGGCCGTGCTCGGCGGCGGCGGCGTCCTGGGCCTCGCGGCGGGGCTGGTGGCCGGCGGTCTGCGCCGGCGCGGCATCTCCTCCTCGGAGGCCCTCGCCCGCCACGCCGGACACCCCGTCCTCGGGCTGGTGCCCGCCCCGCGCGGTGCGCCGCGGGATCCGGCGGTGCTCACCCGCGTACCGGACACGGCCCGCCGTCGTCACCCCGCCCGTCGCCGCGACCGGGCCGTGCGTGAGCTCGCCCGGGCGGTGCGCGCGGAGGCGGCCGCGGCGCGCGTCGTCGTCGTGCTGGCGGTCGAACCGCAGGCGACGACGGTGTCCGTGGCGACCGACCTCGCGGTGGCCCTGGCCGCGGACGGGGAGCGGGTCCTGCTGGTGGAGAGCGGACCGGGGTCGCGGGTCTCGCCGGTCGCGCGCGTCGC
Source organism: Actinomycetota bacterium (assembly GCA_032230725.1). Classification (GTDB taxonomy): domain Bacteria; phylum Actinomycetota; class Actinomycetes; order Mycobacteriales; family Pseudonocardiaceae; genus Actinomycetospora. The sequence goes on along the minus strand of JAVXWR010000187.1, from coordinate 610 downwards.
CGACCCGACGCCGGGGATGCGCGAGGTGATCGCCGGGTCGGCCGACCTCGGGCGGACGGTGCAGCGGTGGTCGCGTGGCGGGATCGACGTCCTGCCCGCGGGGACGGCGGCACAGCGGGGTGCGGCCCCGCTCGCCGGGGCGGACGTCGCGAGGGTGCTGGGATCGCTGCGGGAGCGCTACGACCGGATCGTCGTCGACGCACCCGGCGAGCCCGGCGCGCGGGCGGCCGTCGAGCTGAGTCGGGCAGGGGACGCGGTCGTGCTGGTGGTGCGGCGCGGGATGCCGGTGGCGGATCTGACGACGACGCTCGAGGCCCTGCACGCGGCGGCGGTCGAGGTCCGGGGGACGGTGCTCACCGGAACGTGATCGGCCGATCAGCGCATTCGGCGCCGCTAGTAGGCCGCTCGGCGCCTCGCGAACAGCCCCAGGTCCCCGCTCGAAGCCTGTCGGCGATCAAGCGATATAAATCCCCGTCACGGAGTCAAGCGCGCTCCGATAACGATGGGGGTATCGGTGAAGAGGTCGCAGACCGCAGGAGTGGCTCGTCGCGGACTCCCGCCGACCGTCGGCCGGGTTCGTCCGGTGATGCTGCCCGGTGGTGGCGGAGCG
>JAVXWR010000161.1:0-3542 GCA_032230725.1 Actinomycetota bacterium | reverse complement strand
GCGCGACGCGGTTGAACTTCTCGTACCGCGCGCCCCAGCCGGTGTACTTCGGGAAGCGGATCGCGGTGAGGATCTCCTGCGGCCCGATGGCCGTCGTGAAGTAGTCCTCGAAGAACTCCGCGGCCGGGACCCCGCGCTCCCCGTTCTGGCCGGCGATGACCAGCTCGGCGTCGAGCGCGAGCGTCGGCGCCGCGAGGTCGCCCGCCGGGTCGGCGTGGGCGAGCGCGCCCCCGAGGGTCCCGCGGTGGCGGACCTGGGGGTCCGCGACGGTCCTGGTGGCCTCGGCGATGAGCGCGACGTGCTGCGCGAGCAGCTCGTCGCGGGTGACCTCGTGGTGGGTCGTCATGGCCCCGACCACGATCTGGTCGCCCTCCTCGCGCACCCCGCGGAGCTCGGGGATGCCGCCGAGGTCGACCACCAGTGACGGGTCGCCCATGCGCAGGCGCAGGACGGGGATGAAGCTCTGGCCGCCGGCCATGAGCTTCGCGTCGTCGCCGCCGTCGACCAGCGCCTGGATCGCCTCGTCGACCGTGGTCGGCCGGACGTAGTCGAACGATGCCGGGATCACAGGTGCCCTCCCTGGGTGTCGCCCTTCGAGATGTCGCCGGCCGTCGAGCCCAGGCCGGCACCCGGCGAGGCCACATCGGCCTCGTCGCCACGCCCGGCGGTGCCCTTCGCCGAGTTGAGCGCCGTCCACACCCGGTACGGGGTGGTCGGCATGTCGATGTCCTTCACACCGAACTGCCGCAGGGCGTCGAGGACGGCGTTCACGACGGCGGGTGTGGACGCGATCGTGCCCGCCTCACCGACGCCCTTGACGCCCAGCGGGTTGCTGGTCGCGGCCGTCGTCGTGCGATCGGTGGTGAAGCTGGGCAGGTCGGCCGCGCTGGGCAGCGTGTAGTCGACGAACGTGCCGGACAGCAGCGTGCCCGCCTCGTCGTAGGCCGCCTCCTCGAAGAGCGCCTGCGCGATGCCCTGGGCGAGTCCGCCGTGGACCTGGCCCTCGACGATCAGCGGGTTGATGACCTCGCCGATGTCGTCGACGCAGACGTAGCTGCGGATCGAGACCATGCCGGTCTCGGTGTCCACCTCGGTGGCGCACAGGTGCGTCCCGTGCGGGTAGGAGAAGTTCTCCGGGTCGAACGTCGCCTCGGCGTCGATGCTCGGCTCTTCGCCCTGGGGGTAGTCGTGGCCGGTGAACACCGCCATCGCCACGTCCTGGATCGTCACCCCCTTGTCGGTGCCCCGGACCGAGAACCGTCCGTGCTCGAACTCGAGGTCGTCCTCGGAGGCCTCGAGCAGGTGGGCGGCGAAGATCCTCGCCCGGTCGACGACCTTCCCGGCCGCCTTGTGGACGGCGATCCCGCCGACGACCAGCGACCGCGACCCGTAGGTGTCGAGTCCCCGCGGCGAGCTCTGGGTGTCGCCGTGGAGGATCTCGATGTCGTCGAACCCGATGCCGAGCTGGTCGGCGACGATCTGGCTGAACGCCGTCTCGTGGCCCTGACCGTGCGGGCTGACGCCGATGACGACCTCGGCCTTGCCGCTGGGCAGCATGCGGATGTGGCTGTGCTCCCAGCCACCGGCGCCGGCACCGAGCTGGCCGAGCAGTCGCGAGGGCGCGAGGCCGCACATCTCGGTGAACGTCGAGATGCCGATCCCGAGCTGCTTGACGTCGCCCCGCTCGCGGCGCTCCGCCTGCTCGCGGCGCAGCCCGTCGTAGTCGAAGAGCTGCTTGGCCTTCTCCGTCGCCGCCTCGTAGTTGCCCGAGTCGTAGGTCAGGCCGACGACCGTGGTGAACGGGAACTCGTCGTGCGTGATCCAGTTCTTCTCGCGCAGCGCCAGCGGCTCGATGTCGAGCTCGACGGCCAGCTCGTCCATGATGCGCTCGATGGCGAAGGTCGCCTCGGGCCGGCCGGCGCCGCGATAGGCGTCGGTCCACGTCTTGGTCGTGAAGACGTCGGTGCAGTTGAACTGGTACGCCGGGAACTTGTAGATCGAGTTGTACATGAACGCGCCCAGCACCGGCACGGCCGGCGTGAACAGGCCCATCTGGGCGCCCATGTCGGCGAGCAGCTCGACCTTGAGCCCGGTCACCGTGCCGTCGCGGCGGGCCGAGAGCGTGATGTCCTGGATCTGGTCACGGCCGTGGTGCGCCGAGAGCAGCGACTCCGACCGCGTCTCGGTCCACTTGACCGGCTTGGACAGCCGGCGCGCCACGAGGACGGCGAGCCACTCCTCCGGGATCACCTGCAGCTTGCCGCCGAACCCTCCCCCGACGTCCGGGGCGATGACCCGCAGCTTGTGCTCGGGGATGCCGAGCAGCAGCGCGGTCATGGTCCGCACGATGTGCGGTACCTGCGTGGCCGACCACATCGTGAGCTGCTCGGCGTTCGGGTCGACGACGACGGAGCGCGGCTCCATGAAGGCCGGGATCAGGCGCTGCTGGCGGAACCGGCGGCGGACCACGATCTGGTCGTCGGCGTCCTCCGCCGCGGCGATGGCCTGGTCGACGTCACCGCCGGTCCCGGCCTCGGCCGAGTCGAGCTTGAAGTACGCCCACTTGTTGCTGCCCAGATCGGGGTGCACGAGAGGCGCGTCGTCGCGCAGCGCGGCCTCCATGTCGAGCACCGGGTCCAGCGGGTCGTAGTCGACCTCGACCAGCTCGACCGCGTCCTTCGCCGTGGCCGCCGAACGGGCGACGACGATGGCGACGATCTCGCCGGCGAACGTCACCTTGTCGACCGCGATCGACGGGTGCTTCGGCGGCTGCTGCTCGGAGTTGATGGGCCAGGCGATGGGCAGGCTGCTCTGCTCGGCGTCGAGGTCCGCTCCGGTGAAGACGGCGACGACACCGGGGACCTGCTTGGCGGCCGAGGTGTCGATCCCCGTGATGGTCCCGTGCGCGATCGGGCTGCGGACCATGGCCATGTGCAGCAGGCCGGTGATCTGGATGTTGTCGGTCCAGCGGGTCCGGCCCGTGATGAGGCGGCGGTCCTCCTTGCGCAGGCGGCTCTGCCCGATCTCCAGGGTCTGCGGAGCGTTCTCCACGACGGTCATCTCAGGCACCTCCACCCGCGACGGACTGGGCGGCCGGCTGCGACGCGGACGCACCCGGCTTCATCTTCTGGGCGGCGTCCTGCACCGCGCGGACGATGTTCTGGTAGCCGGTGCAGCGGCACAGGTTGCCCTCGATGCCCTCGCGGACCTCCTGCTCGGAGGGGTCCGGGTTGTCACCGAGGAGGTCGATCGACTGCATGATCATGCCCGGCGTGCAGTAGCCGCACTGCAGGGCGTGGTTGTCGTGGAACGCCTGCTGGACCGGGTGCAGCTGGCCGTCGCGCTCGAGACCCTCGACGGTGAGCACCTCGCTCCCGTTGGCCTGCACGGCCAGGACGGAGCAGGACTTCACCGAGAGGCCGTCGAGGTGCACGGTGCAGGCACCGCAGTTGCTGGTGTCGCAGCCGATCACCGTGCCGGTCTTGCCGAGACGTTCCCTCAGGTACTGCACGAGCAGCATGCGGGGCTCGACGTCGTCCTCG
>JAVXWR010000153.1:0-4764 GCA_032230725.1 Actinomycetota bacterium | reverse complement strand
AGGCCCACGACATCATCCGGACCTGGTTGTTCTCGACGGTCGTGCGCAGCTCACTGGAGTTCGGCGAGCTGCCGTGGGCGCACGCGGCGCTGTCGGGCTGGATCCTCGACCCGGACCGCAAGAAGATGTCGAAGTCCAAGGGCAACGTCGTGACCCCGATGGGCCTGCTCGAGGAGTTCGGCTCGGACGCGGTCCGGTACTGGGCCGCGAACGGGCGCCCCGGCGTCGACACCGCGTTCGACCGCGGCCAGATGAAGGTCGGCCGGCGCCTCGCGATGAAGCTGCTGAACGCGTCGAAGTTCATCCTCGGGGTGGGCGTGCCGATCGGGGCGAGCGCAGCGACGGGGGATGACGCCGGCGAGCCGGACCCGTCGGCGGTCACCGCGCCCATCGACCGGGCGCTGCTCGCGCGCCTGGCGGGCGTCGTCGACAAGGCGACGGCGGCCCTCGAGCGGTTCGACTACGCCGTCGCGCTCGAGGTCACCGAGCAGTTCTTCTGGTTCTTCTGCGACGACTACCTCGAGCTGGTCAAGTCGCGGGCCTACGGCGAGTTCGACGACGCCGGGCGAGACTCGGCACGAGCGGCCCTCGCGGTGGCGCTGCGGGTCCTGCAGCGGCTCTTCGCGCCGGTGCTGCCGTTCGTCGCCGAGGAGGTCTGGTCCTGGTGGCAGGAGGGGACGGTGCACCGCGCCGCCTGGCCGACCACTGCGGAGCTGCCGCCGGTCGAGGGCGTGGACGAGGCCGTGCTCGACATCGCCTCGGAGGTCATCTCCGGGATCCGCAAGGGCAAGTCGGACCAGAAGCTCTCGATCCGCACCGAGGTGGAGAGCCTCTCGGTCTCGGCCGCACCGGACCGGCTGGACGCCCTGCGCGTCGTGCTGGGCGATGTGCAGGCAGCCGGGCGCGTGCGGGACGTCGAGCTGGTGCCGTCGGAGGACGGCGAGCTGGTCACGCGGGTCGGCGGACCCGTGGCGGCCGTGCAGGCCTGAGGACGGTTTCCGACGGCGGCCGGGGTGGCCGTGTCGGGATCGACGCCCGGGGGCGGCCGACGTCAGGCCTGGAGCTCCGACTGCGGGGTGATGGCGAAGCGGTACTCGTCGCCGGAGCCGTCGGACTCGTTCTCCGGGATCTTCTCGACGTCGAGCACCTTGTCGTCGAGGGCCGACGCGGCCATCGGCTCAAGGAAGATCACGGCACCGCCGCCCTCGAGCACCGTGTCGTCCGCGGCCGGATTGGGCGCGACGGAGAGCTCGAGTCCCTCCTCGGCCATGTTCGGCGTGGCCGCGATGCGCAGGCCGGAGCCCTCGGGCATCTCGTTGGTCTCGAGGATGTTGGAGATGGCCTCGGCTGCCGTCTCCGTCAGTGCCAGCATGCCCCGTTACCATACGGATCACAGAAAGGTCACGCACGTCATCGCGCGTCCCGTCACACGGGCAGTCCCCCGGCCGGGCGCACCGTCACGGAGGAGAGCGGCCATGGCGCTCCCGGTCCCCGAGTCGGCCGCCGGGCCGCGGGAGGACATCATCCGGTTGCTGGCCGAGACTCCGGAGGGTCTCTCGGACGGGGAGCTCGCCGCGGCCCTCGCCGAGCGGTACCCGGGTCTGAACGCCAAGGCCGCCAACCACCAGTGCCGCCGACTGGTCGCGACCGGGATGGTGGAGCGCGTCGGGACGCGGCCGGTCCGGTCCCGGCTGGTCACGGGTATGGAGGTCGGGACTCCCGGCCCCGAGGTCGCCGCCACGGCTCCGGCCACCGCCGCCGAGGGGCACTCCACGCAGCCCGACCAGCCCTCCGAGGTGCCTGAGGTACCCCTCGACGACGGCACGGCGCCACCCGCCGGGCTCTCGCCGGTCCAGGAGGACATCGTCCGGGCTCTGGGCGACGCGCCGGCGGGGCTCACCGACAACGAGCTCGCCGCGGCCCTCGCCGAGCAGCACCCCCACGTGGACCCGAAGGCGTTCAACTACCAGTGCCGCAAGCTCTCGAAGGCCGGGATCGTCGAGCGCACCGCCCGGTCGAAGGACACCCCGATCCGCACCCGGCTCTCTCCGGCCAGCCAGGGGCACACCACGCACTCCGACCAGGCCGTCGACGTGCCTGACGTGCCCCTCGCGGGCGGCGGAGACGCGGACCTGACACCGGAGGCCGACCCCACCCTCGCCGAGGGGCACACCACGCACCCCGACCAGGCCGAACACCTGCCTGACGTGCCCCTCGCGGAGGGCGGGGACGAGGGCCGGGACGAGGGCGGGGACGAGGGCCGGGACGAGGAGGCTGCGGACGCGGACGACGCGCAGCCGGGCGCGACACCGACGCTGATCCGCCCCCCGTCCCGCCGCCCCCGACGCCGGGCGAAGACGCCCTCCGACGACGTCGCCCGCATCCGCCGCTCGGAGCGCGACGGCGACGACCCGGACGAGCCCCTGCTGCGCTTCCTGCCGTTCGCCTCGGCGGCCACGGCGCGGACGGCGCTGCGGGAGCGGATGGCCGAGCGGGCCGCGCTGCGCCGGGTGCCGGAGCCGACGAACGAGGTCGTCCTCCCGACGCGCGACGTGCTGCAGGGCTGGTCACGCACGCAGAACGTGGCCGCGGCCGTGGCGGGCTGGCTGACGCGGCGCGGCGGCACCATCCGTGCGGCGCACGCGGTCGGCCCGGCCCACGACCTCGTCGCCACCCTGAACGGCGACGACGTCCACGTGGAGGTCACCGGCTGGCCCCCGGACGGCGCCCGCAGCCACCCCACCACCCTGGCCGGGGACTGGTTCCGCGCCGCCACCCGCGCGGCCACCCAGCGGCGCCGGGCGCACCCCCGCAGCCGGGTGGTCATCGCCCTGCCCGACACCCGGCGCTACCGCGCCCTCGTCGACGACGACGCGGAGGTGCTGCGGCGGGCGCGCGCGGAGGTGTGGTTCGTGGATCCCACCGGCGCCGTCCAGTTCTCCTGACCGGACGGCCCGGGTTGCCCGTGCGCGGGGCCGGGTAGCTCCCGGGCACCACCACACGCACGACCGGGAGGCCCCCGCATGTCCGCGGACATCACCGAGATGATCCTCGACGACCACGACTGGTTCCGTCGCCGCTTCCTGCTCCTCGCCGAGCTGCACGACGACGCGGCCCGGACGGACGAGGCCGCGAAGGTCTGGGACGAGCTCGCCCGCCACCTGGAGGTCCACGCGTCGGCGGAGGAGGAGCACTTCTACCCCTCGATGGCCCGCCGCGCGGACGACGAGGAGGCCTCCGCCACCGAGGACGCCATCGGGGACCACGACGACATCCGTGCCGCCGCCCGCAAGGCGTTCGAGCACGAGGTCGGCAGCGACGACTGGTGGTCGGCCGTCGACGAGTGCGACAAGGCCAACAACCACCACATGTCCGAGGAGGAGAGCGACGACCTCGCGCCGTTCCGGCGGGTGACGTCGCTGGCCTTCCGCCAGGAGCTCGGGGCCAAGTTCGAGCAGTTCAAGTCCGAGCACGCGGGCGCGGCCGGACTGGACTTCCAGGACAAGGACCCGGAGGCCTACGTGGAGTCCGTTACCAACTGACGCCCCACAGCGCGGTCGGGAGCAGCCCGGTGCCCGCGCCGAGCCCGGCGAAGGCGGCGTCGACCTGGTCGGGCCCGACCAGCAGCACACCGACCGCGGCGAGGACCGCCAGCACCACGAGGACCACGAGGACCGGCACCGCCCCGCGGGGCGCCCCCGGACGGGAGTCCGGCTCCGGGACGGGCTGGGGCGCCGTGTCCGGGCCCCGTCGCCCGCGGACCGCGGCGCGGGGCACCTGGCCGTCCTCGCCGGGCTGGTCCTCGGGGCCCGGGCCGCCCTGCGCCCACCGGGCGGTCGCCCGCGCCGCGGACGCGGCGCCGGTCGGGCGGCCGCCGGGCGGCGCGTCGCTCGCGGGCCGGACCTCGTGCGGGGCGGCGCCCGCGAGCACGAGGTGGCCGGCCGGCGCGCGGTCCGCGTCGAGGTCATCGGCAGCGCCCCGATCGGCGCCCGGATGGTCGACCTCGTGGTCCGGGCTGTCGTGCTCGGCCTCGATGACCTCGACGGCGTCCGGCTCCGGCGTCCCGCCGGGCTCGTCGTCGCCGCCGTGCGGGTGCGCTCCGGCGGGGACGGCGGGCGTCGTGCCCCGGTACGCCTGGACCGGGGTGGACGGCAGCCGCGCCTCGGGGATCGCCGCGTCGGCGTCGTCGTCGGGCAGCGACCAGCCCGTGGCGGGGGTGGGCATGCTCCCGTCGTCGGGAACCTGGCCGTCGCCGCCGCCGCCGTCGTGACCGGACCCGCCCTGGCGGGCCCCGAGGCCGGGGCCACCCACCCCGGCCGGGACCCCGATCGGGGCGGACGGGCTGCCGACCGCGCGGGCGGCGCGGATCGCCTGGGCTCCGGTGGCCGCGCGCGTGGGCCGTGACCGCGCCGGCAGCAGCAGCGCGGCCAGGCCGATGACTCCGTCGTGGGGACCGCCGGGCCGGACGAGGGCGCCCTCGGCCCGCTCGCGCCCCGCGGTGAGCTCGACGAGCCGGCGGGCCAGGGGGGTGGCGTGGTCGCCGAGCACGTGGATGACGAGGTCGCGAGGTCGTTCGGGCCCGTCGGCGACCTCGGCCAGGGTCTCGCGCAGCGCGTGCTCGACGAGCTGGTCGAACACGGCGCGGTCGACCACGATCTCGTGGCCCTCGGTGGCCACACGGGCCTCGTCGACCTCCTCGCCGGCGAGCTGGGCGCGGGCCCGTCGGATGTTCCGGCGCAGGCGTGCGGCCTCGCCACGCAGGTC